>CAMDZU010000040.1 GCA_945910715.1 uncultured Clostridia bacterium | reverse complement strand
AACAGTTAAGTATTTTGACAAGAACGGCGCAGAGCTTACTTCCGCACCTGTAAATTTTGGAACATACACCGTAAAAATCAACGTTGGTGCAGGCGTAAACTATGCGGCAATCAACGACCTTACTGCCGATACATGGACGTTTGCAATCACAACGGGCGCTCTTGAGGCAGGGGACTTTACGTTCGCTCCGCCTGCAGACCTTGTATATAACGGCAGAGCAAAGACAGCGACAGTAACACCGTCAGCCGCAGTATCAGACAGCATAGGCGCAGTAACAGTAAGGTATTTTGACAAGAACGGCGTAGAGATTGCTTCCGCACCTGTAAATGTTGGAACATACACCGTAAAAATCGACGTTGGTGCAGGCTCTAACTATGGAGCAGTCACCGACCTTACAGCCGCTTCATGGATGTTTGCTATTACAGCAGGCACTCTTACGGCAAGCGACTTTACTTTCACACCGCCTGCAGAGCTTGCCTATGACGGAGCTGCAAAAACCGCCGTTGTCAAGACAAATGACGGCATAATCGGCGCAGGAAGTGTGAACGTAATGTACTACAAGGGCAACGAGCTCCTTGGCTCCACTCCTGTTGTACCGGGCGAATACACAGTAAAAATCAGCGTTGGGGCAGGCACAAACTATGCGGCGGCAACCCTCCTCGGCGATCCTCAGTGGAAATTTACCATAGGTCAGGGTACTCTTACAGCAGGCGGCACAGGTATTGCAAGCGGCGCCTATGGCGATAAGCTAAGTGAACTTGCAGTAAGCGGACTTACCGCTTATGTGGGCAATACCGAGGTTGCAGGCTCATGGAGGCTTGTTCCCGACAATGACGTTGTACCAAGCGTTGGTGACAACGGAGCCTACACCGCTCAGTTCACACCGTCCGCAAACGCGGATTATTACAGCAATACCCTTACCGTAACAGACGTTATGTTGAACATTGCCAAGGCGGACGCAGCGGCTGTTGCACCGATCGGCAAGACCTATAATTGGGGCGTAAGAGGGGAACAGTCCGCTGCAGTAATGGGACTGCCAACCGATATGGGCGCTCTCGGCGAGCCTGTAATTTCTGTAACAGGCGACAGCGGCATTTTAGCGGCAGGCTCGGCAAGATATGAGAACGGAACGGTTTATTTCACACTTGCGGACAATTCGGCCGCAAATATTGGCGAAACCGCAATAATCAATGTTACGCTGAAGCCGCAGAATTACAATGACATCACCTTTGACGTAACAGTAAAAATCATAGACAAGAACGTTCAGACAGCAACCGCAGAATGTGTTCTGACGCTGACGGTCGAGAATGACAACACCTACACGGCAGTAATTACCGCTGTGGAGGGTGCAGAGTACAAGTTCGGCAGCGGCGAGTGGAGCGTAGTCAATACCCTTACGGGAATTGCCCACGGAACAACCGTAACAGGCTATATCCGTATTGCGGAAACCGCCGACTATAACGCAGGAGCGGCTGACTCCGACGAGAAAACAACAGGTCACGGAATACTCACCCATCACGGCGCAAATCCTGCCGACTGTGAGAACGAGGGCAATATTGAATACTGGACCTGCGATATTCACAGCGAAAAGACCTTCTACTTCAGCGATGAAGCAGGAACAACGGAAATCACCTATGAGGATACCGTAACCCCGGCAAACGGTCACAGTCTTGATAAGGTTGAACGTGTTGAGCCAACCTGCACAGTTGACGGCAATATCGAGTACTACATCTGCTCCGTATGCGGAAAAACATTCTCCGACAGCGAAGGCGAAAATGCAGTAACCGAAATTGTGCTTGGCAAAACAGGTCATAGATGGGATACCGCTTACACAGCCGACAGCGATGGACATTGGCACAAGTGCCTTAACACAGGCTGTACGGAAATCAAGGACTACAGCGATCACGTTTCGGGCGGTCCTGCTACCGAGGAAACGGCTGAAACCTGCGAAATCTGCGGATATGAGCTTGCTCCCGCAACGGGGCATCTGCACATAAATCGCCTCACCTTTGTTGACGAAGTGCCCGAAAGCTGCACAGTAAACGGCGTTAAGGCACATTACGAGTGCAGCTGCGGAAAGCTGTTCTCTGATGAAAATGCAGAAAACGAGGTAACCCTTGCAGACCTTGCAATACCTGCTCACCATGTTCCTGATGCAACATGGTCCAGCGACAACGATGATAACCACTATCACCTCTGCACAGTCTGCGGAGAAAAGGTTGACATTACAGCGCACACCTACGACGGCGGCAAGGTAACAGTTGAGCCAACGGAGGAAACCGAGGGCGAAAGAACCTACACCTGCACCGTTTGTCATCACACCAAGACAGAAGTAATCGCAAAGCTTGACCATACTCACAAGCCAAGCGACGGATATTCTTACGACAGCACAGGACACTGGAAGACCTGCTCGGACTGTGATGAAAAGCTTGAATTTGCGGCGCACACCTACGACGGCGGCATAGTAACAGTTGAGCCTACAGAGGAAACCGAGGGCAAAAGCGTTTACACCTGCACCGTCTGCGGATATGCAAAGACTGAGGTGCTCCCGAAGCTTTCACATACTCACAAGCCAAGCGACGGATATTCTTACGACAGCACAGGACACTGGAAGACCTGCTCGGACTGTGATGAAAAGCTTGAATTTGCGGCGCATACTTCCGACGGCGGAGTAGTTACAACTCCAGCCACAACAGGCTCAAGCGGACTTAAAACATACTCCTGCACCGTCTGCGGATATGTTATCGGAACAGAAACAATCCCCGCTGCAGCAAATATCAACGACCCACCGTTCTGTGACGATTACAATAATGCAAAGCTGATTATTACATCAACAAAGGTAAATCTTGATAAGGTTACTATCAGATGGAAAAAGATCAGCAGCGCTGAAAAGTATATTATTTACAGATACGAAAATGAAGAGTGGGTTGAGGTATTCGAAACAGAAAAATCGGGCGTTATTCTGGGCAAAATGAAGAATGGCAAGGAATACAAGCTTCTTGTACGCTACGTTGTTGACGGCAAGCTTTCGCCAATGAAAAGCTCTGCCGAGGTAACCGCAAGAGCTTATTATAAGCCAATTGTCACCGCAACCCCTCTTGAAAACAAAATCCGCCTTGACTGGGAAATTGTTCCCGGAGCTGAAAAGTACGGAATTTACAGGTATGTTGACGGAAAGGCTGTAAAGCTTGCGGAAACATACAAGCACGCTGTCAATGTTATCGGACTTTCTTCGGATAAGGAATATAAGTTCATTGTAAGAGCTTATGTAAACGGAGAGTGGACCAATATGAAGGAATCGGACATTGTGACAGCGAAAATTGTATAACAAAGTGAAAATCGGACTGCTTAGGCGGTCCGATTTTTTTCCTTTAATTTCTTTTGATTGGTGCAAAAAAAACCATTGAAAAATATATAAAAATGGTGTATAATGAATATAATTATCATTATGAGCGCAGGTGCGTTCTTACGGAAGGAAACAAAAATATGCTCCATATCGGTCTTGACGTAGGCTCAACAACAGTTAAAATCGCAGTTCTTGACGATGAAAACAACCTTGTTTACAAGAAATATCAGCGTCACTACTCGGATATAAAGAAAACCCTTGCGGAGGTTCTCCTTGGGTGCATTGACGAGGAAAAGCCCGAAAGGGCAACTATTGCAGTAACAGGCTCGGGCGGTATTTCCGTTTCAAAGTGGCTTGAAATACCCTTTGTGCAGGAAGTAACCGCAGGTACGGTGGCAATTGAGAAAATTATTCCGGAAACTGACGTTGCAATTGAGCTTGGCGGCGAGGACGCAAAGATTACATATTTAAAGGGCGGTATCGAGCAGAGAATGAACGGCTCCTGCGCAGGGGGCACGGGCGCTTTTATCGACCAGATGGCGGCTTTGCTGAATACCGACATAACAGGTCTTAACGAGCTTGCAAAGGACTATGAAACCATATATCCTATCGCTTCACGCTGCGGCGTTTTCGCAAAGAGCGACATTCAGCCCCTGCTTAACGACGGCGCAAAGAAGTCAGACGTTGCAGCCTCAATTTTCCAGTCGGTTGTAAACCAGACCATAAGCGGACTTGCCTGCGGAAAGCCAATCAGAGGAAAAGTCGCATTCCTGGGCGGTCCTCTCCATTATCTTTCAGAATTAAGACAGCGCTTTATCGAAACTCTTGCCTTAAAGCCCGAGGACATTATTTTCCCCGACAATGCAAACCTGTTTGTAGCAATGGGCGCCGCATTGTCCTCAAACCGCAGTGAAATAGAAATCCCCGTTTTAAGGGAGCATATAGCAAAGCTTTCCTCTGTCGTAGTACACGAGGTTGAGCGTCTTGCGCCTCTTTTTGCAAGCGAGGAGGAAAAGCAGGCGTTTATCGACCGTCACAGCAAAAACGTTATTCCCACAGCCGACCTTGCTTCCTATAAAGGCCCCTGCTACCTTGGCATTGACGCAGGCTCAACCACCACAAAGGCAACCCTTATCAACGACAAGGCGGAAATTCTCTATTCCCATTACGGCAACAATATGGGCGATCCCCTGAAATCCGTAATCGGCATTTTAAAGGAAATCTACTCCCTTCTCCCCGAGGGCGCATATATCGCAAAATCCACCGCCACAGGCTACGGCGAGCATTTGATAAAGGCGGCGCTCCATATCGACTACGGCGAAATCGAAACAATGGCGCATTACAAAGCCGCCGATAAGCTTCTGCCCGGCGTTGAGTTTATCCTTGACATAGGCGGTCAGGATATGAAGTGCATGAGGACCAAAAACGGCGAAATCGAGTCCATTCTCCTTAACGAGGCCTGCTCCTCCGGCTGCGGCTCCTTTATCGAGAATTTTGCCAACGCTCTCGGAATGAAATCCTCCGAATTTGCGGAAATCGGTCTTACCTCCAAAAACCCTGTTGACCTTGGTTCAAGATGTACCGTTTTTATGAACTCAAGAGTTAAGCAGGCGCAGAAGGAGGGAGCAAGCGTTGCGGATATTTCCGCAGGTCTTAGCTATTCCGTTGTAAAAAATGCCTTGTTCAAGGTTATAAAAATCCGTGACCCGAAGGCAATGGGGGAGAAAATCATTGTTCAGGGCGGAACCTTTATGAATCAGTCCGTGCTCCGTGCCTTTGAGCTTACCTGCGGCAGAGAGGTTGTACGTCCCGACAAGGCAGGCTTAATGGGCGCATACGGCAGCGCTCTTATCGCAATGCAGAGAGATGACGGAAAAGGCTCAACAATCGCACACCTTGACAGCCTTGAAAGCTTCACTATACAGAAATCCACCGCACGCTGCGGAAAGTGCTCCAACAACTGTCTGCTTACAATCAGCAAATTCAGCGACGGAACACGCTTTATCACCAACAACCGCTGCGAGCGGGGAGCAGGTCTTGGGGGCAAGAAATCCTCCCTGCCAAACCTGTACGATTATAAATATCACAGACTGTTCGACTATACCCCAACCCCCGAAAGCGAGGCAAAGAGGGGAGTTGTAGGTATTCCGAGAGTACTGGGACTTTATGAGAATTACCCCTTCTGGTTTACCTTCTTCACAAATCTTGGCTACTCCGTAAAGCTGTCGCCCAAATCCTCCCGTGAGATTTACGACAAGGGCATTGAAACAATGCCAAGCGAAAGCGTCTGCTATCCTGCAAAGCTGGCTCACGGACATATTGTTTCTCTCCTTGAGGACGGAGTAAAGTTCATTTTCTACCCCGCATTGCCTTATGAAATGTCAAACGGTACTTCGGGGGATAACCACTACAACTGCCCTGTTGTTGCGACATACAGCGAGGTAATCAAAAATTCCGTTCCCGAGCTTCGTGACAACAAAATAAAGTTTATGAACCCGTTCCTGCCTATTTACGACAAGGACAGAATGTTGGAGCGTCTTATTGAGGAATTTACCCCAATGGGCATTTCGGGAGCTGAAATCGGAAATGCTCTTGCCCTTGCCTATGCGGAGGACAGCCGCTTTAAGGCGGATATTCACAAAAAGGGCGAGGAAGTCCTTGAAATGCTGAAGAAAACGGGACAAAAGGGCATTGTCCTTGCAGGCAGACCCTATCACGTTGACCCCGAAATAAACCACGGTATCCCCGAAATGATAAACGGCTACGGCTTTGCGGTGCTTACAGAGGACAGCATTGCACAGCTTGGCGACCTTGCAAGACCAATCAGAGTTGTTGACCAGTGGATGTACCACACAAGACTTTACGAGGCGGCAAGCGTTGTGGGCAGAACACCAAACCTTGAGCTAGTACAGCTGAACAGCTTCGGCTGCGGACTTGACGCTGTTACAACGGATCAGGTGCAGGAAATTATGCAGGGCTGCGGCAGAATGTACACCGTGCTGAAAATCGACGAGGTAAACAACCTGGGTGCTGCAAGAATCCGTCTGCGTTCACTTATTTCCGTTGTGGAGGAAAGAGAGCGCACAGGCTACAAGAGCGAGGAGCATTACAACGGCTATGTAAAGCAGCCCGAATTTACCGTAGAAAAACGCAAGACTAACACTATCCTTGCGCCCCAGATGGCACCTATCCATTTTGAGCTGCTTGAACAGGCGTTCCGCTATTCGGGCTATAACCTTGTGGTGCTTAAGGATTACTCAAAGGCGGTTGTGGACGAGGGTCTTAAGTATGTAAACAACGACGCCTGCTATCCTGCAATTCTTACGGTAGGACAGCTTATGCACGCTCTTACCAGCGGCAAGTACGACCTTGAAAACACCAGTCTGCTTATTACCCAGACGGGAGGCGCCTGCCGTGCCACAAACTATATAGGCATGATAAAGAAAGCCCTTAAGGAAGCGGGCTTCAGCAACGTTCCCCTTATTTCCCTCAACTTTGTGGGAATGGAAAAGCAGGCGGGCTTCAAAATCACCGCTCCCCTTGCAATCCGTTCCTTTATGAGCGTGGTTTACGGCGACGTTCTTGCAAGATGCCTTTACAGGGTTCGCCCCTACGAGGTTGAAAAGGGCAGCGCAAACGCCCTTTATGAGAAATGGAACGCAAGGCTTAAAGAGGATTTAAAGAAAATCAGCCTTAAAAAGTACAAGGATAACATAAAGGCTATCGTTAAGGACTTCAACGAGCTGCCCGTCCTTGACGTGAAAAAGCCGAGAGTGGGCATTGTAGGCGAAATTATGGTAAAGTTCCACCCTGTTGCCAACAACTTTGCGGTTGACCTTGTTGAAAGCGAGGGCGCAGAGGCGGTTGTGCCCGACTTAATGGGATTTGTGTACTTTATCTGCGACCACGCAAACTCACGCCATGAGCTGCTGACGGTTTCAAACGCAAGATACTACTGGAGCAACAAGGCAATTCAGGCTCTTGAGTGGCTTGAAAAGCCATACAAGGAAGCAATAGAGGGAACAAAGTTCGGCTCCTTTATGAAAATTTCCGAAATGCGTAAGCTGGTTGACGGCATTGTTTCAACAGGCAATATTGCAGGAGAGGGCTGGTTCTTATCGGCGGAAATGCTGGAGCTGCTTGAAAGCGGAGTAAACAACATTATCTGTATGCAGCCTTTCGCCTGCCTGCCGAACCACGTTACAGGCAAGGGTGTAATCGGCGAGCTTCGCAGAAGAAACCCCGATTCCAACATTATCGCAGTTGACTACGACCCGGGCGCAAGCGAGGTAAATCAGATAAACCGTATCAAGCTTATGCTTGCACAGGCAATGAAAAAGCTGGACGGTCAGCCCGACAGTCCGGTAAAGGTTGAGGCTAAGGTAAGGGACAATTACGAAGAATTTGCAGGAAGTAAATAAAATTTACAAAATTACTTGCATTTTGTCGGATTGTGTGCTATAATGTAGACACTGTAAATATAATTTACATAATTTGAAAGGAAAAGGTGACATTATGAGCGAAATTAAATTTTCAACCTCCACCGAGGATAAGAAAAAGAACAGCAGGGTAGGCTTTATCGTGCTTGTTGTTGCAATTGTGCTGGTGGTTCTGATCGTGCTTTTCAACTGCTTTTCCATTGTAAACGAAGGCTTTGTGGGCGTAAAATATCAGTTCGGCAAAATCACGGAGGATAACCTTACGGCAGGTCTTAATTTCTGTATTCCCTTTATTGAGGAAATACAGCAGGTTGACATCAGAGAGCAGGTTTATTCCGTTTCCACCGACGCTTACACCAGCGATACCCAGACTGTCAAGGAGTTGCAGCTTAAGCTGAACTATTACTACGACAGATCCAAGCTGTCTGATATTATCAGAAATATCGGCGTAAACAACGTTGAAACAAAGCTGCTTGTGCCAAACGTTGCCAAGATAACCAAAAACGAAATAGGCAAGGTTCAGGCGGAGGTGCTTGTTCAGTCAAGAGATCAGGTGCAGACTGCAATTCAGAACTCATTAACAGAGGTTCTTGCTCCGTCGGGAATTATCGTTACCGCATTTGCCCTTGAAAATCTGTCCTTTGATTCCGCCTTTGAGGAATCCATTCAGG
>CAMDZU010000039.1 GCA_945910715.1 uncultured Clostridia bacterium | reverse complement strand
GGGCGAATATGAATATTATGTAAAGCGTGGCAGCGTGTACAACAGCCTTACCCTTACAGACGACGAATTAAACGACAGCCTGCGCTTTATCGACAGCAGCAGAGCGGTTATAAAGGGCGGACTTGTAACGGAATAAGCCGCCTGATAAGAAAGGAAAAAGTATGAAAACCAAACGTATTCTTGTTGTAGAGGACGAGGACGCAATCCGTGACTTTGTGGTAATAAATCTCAAGCGGTCGGGCTATGACGTAGTAGATGTAAACTGCGGCGAAAAGGCTGTTGAGGTTATCGAGCAGCAGGGAATGATTTTCGATATTGCCCTGCTTGACATAATGATGCCGGGAATGGACGGAATTGCCCTTTGCAAGTGGCTTCGTGAGCGCAGCACCACAATGGGCATAATTATGCTTTCCGCCAAAAGTCAGGAAATGGACAAGGTAAACTGCCTTATGATAGGGGCGGACGATTACGTTACAAAGCCCTTTTCGCCCTCGGAGCTGGTTGCACGAATTGACGCAATTTACCGCCGTGTGGCAATTTCCTCTCCAAAATCCGAGGAAAAGCAGGACAGAGAGCTTACTGCAGGTCCCTTTACCATTGACACCAAAAGCAGGACAATCGCCAAAAACGGCAAGGTTATCGACTTAACGCAGGTTGAATATCACATAATGGAATATTTCCTCAAAAACAGGGATTCCGCCCTTGACCGAAAGAGCATACTCCACCATATATGGGGGGACTCCTACTTCGGGGACGATAAAATCGTTGATGTGAACATAAGAAGACTTCGTATGAAAATCGAGGACGACCCCTCAAACCCCGTGTATATTCAGACAATATGGGGTTATGGCTACAAGTGGGGAAAATAAAGCAAGAGGAGAATGGCAATGTCGAAAAAAAGCATAGCTACACGCTGGTTTGTAAACAGCTTCAGCATTGTTGCGGTGCTGCTGCTTATTCTTGACATTACCGTGTTCTTTTCCATTCAGAATTACTATTACAACGCAGTTTCCCAGTACATTCAGAGCGAGGCAAACATAATTGCAGGGGTGCTTACAAGATTCTATGACGGCTCTTCCACCAATTATTCCTCGTAAATCAGAAACGCCGTTGAGGAATTTGACAAGAAAAACTCAATGGAGCTTATGGCGATAAACAACAAGGGCAAGGTGGAGCTGTCAAGCAGCGGCTTTCAGCCCAATCCCGACTATGATATGCCCGACTATCAGCTTGCCCTTAATAATGCAACGGGCATAGGGGAATATGTGGGCAATCTTCCGAGCGGCGAGAAATATATGGCGGTTTCGGTGCTGATTTCACAGGGAAACTCCGCTTACAGCGCAATCAGAGTCATTGTTTCCATGACCAAGGTTGACGGGCAGATTTACACCACCGTTTTCTTTATCGGCATTTTCTCGGTGCTGGTACTGGTGCTTTTGCTTATATTAGGCTTTTACTTCATAAAGTCTATTGTTTCCCCTTTAAGACAGGTAAGTCAGATTGCACGAAAGCTTGCAATCGGGGATTTTTCCGTCCGTGCGGAAATCAAAAGCGACGACGAGATAGGCGAGCTTTGCCGTGTGTTCAACTATATGGCGGACGAGCTGGAAAACAGCGAAACTATCAAAAACGAGTTTATCTCCAGCGTTTCCCACGAGCTGAGAACTCCCCTTACGGCAATTAAGGGCTGGAGCGAAACCATAATGGAAATGAGGGATCAGGATACCCTTAAAAAGGGTATGAAGGTTATTATTGCGGAAACGGAGCGGCTTTCGGGAATGGTGGAGGAGCTGCTGGACTTTTCAAGAATACAGAACGGCAGATTTACTCTGCAGCGCTCAAATATGGATATTCTTGCGGAGCTGGCGGACGCTCTCCTTATGTATTCGGAAAGGGCTGTCCACGAGGGAATAACCATAAATTACAGCGAGCCTGACACCGTTGCAATGATTTACGGCGACAAGAACAGAATAAGACAGGTGTTCATCAATATTATCGACAACGCCATAAAATACAGCGGCAGCGGCGGCGTTATCAACGTTGAGGCGGCAATTTCCGCAAACCGCATTTCAATTTCCGTAAGTGACAGCGGCTGCGGAATTTCGGAGGCTGATTTGCCAAAGGTAAAGCAGCGTTTTTATAAGGCAAACAATACTGTCAGAGGGTCGGGAATAGGTCTTGCGGTAGCGGACGAAATTATTTCCATGCACGAGGGCAGTCTTGATATAGAAAGCAAGCTGGGAGTTGGAACAACAGTAACAATAACCCTGCCCATTATACAGAAAAAGGCAGAGGAAAATCAGGACCAATGAGAAAGGAACAAGTTTTGAGCGATATTATCAAGCATGAAAAGCCGCTCCACCGCACAAAAATAGGCGGTCAGGCTCTTATCGAGGGCATTATGATGAGGGGCGTAGGCAAGGCGGCAATGGCTGTCCGCAAAAAGGATGGGGAAATTGCAGTTGAGGAATGGGAAATAAAAGCAGGCAAATGGTATCAGAAAATACCCTTTGTAAGAGGAGTTTTCAACTTTCTGCTGCAAATGATTGACGGCTACAAGTACATTTCAAAATCCGCCGAAATTTCGGGAATGATGGACGAGGACGGCGAGGAGGAGCAGACAAAGTTTGAAAAGTGGCTGGACGATAAATTCGGCGAGAAGATAATGAACGTTGTTATGGGTATCGCAATGGTGCTTGGTGTTGCATTAGCGGTATTGCTGTTCGTTTTCTGCCCCACCTGGATTTTCAGCGGTATTCAGGCATTGTTCGGTGAAACGGATATTTCCGCTTTCCGCTCCCTTTTCGAGGGAATACTGAAAATAGTTATTTTCATTGGCTATCTGTGGCTTACAAGTCTTATGAAGGATATTCGCCGTACATACGAATATCACGGCGCAGAGCATAAGACTATTGCCTGCTATGAGGCGGGGGAAGAGCTTACCGTTGAAAATATCAAAAAGCACAGACGCTTTCACCCACGCTGCGGAACGAATTTCGTTTTTCTCGTGCTGGCAATTTCAATTCTGATTTACTCAATTGTGCCAATCAACAGCGAAATGTTTATTGCCGCTTTCGGCGTTTCACAGTTTATTGCCGACTTTATAAGAGTAGTGTGCAAGCTTGTACTGCTGCCTGTTGTGGTGGGAGTTTCCTATGAGGTAATAAGGCTTGCAGGAAAGTACGACAACCCCGTTACAAGAGTAATCTGCGCTCCCGGAATGGCACTCCAGCGCCTTACCACAAGAGAGCCCGACGCCTCGCAGATTGAGTGCGCCATTGCGGCAATGAAGCCCGTTATACCCGAAAACAAGGAAATCGACAAATGGTAATGACCGTCAACGAGTTTTACCTTTTTATAAGAAATAAGCTGAAGGAGCATAACATTCCCGACGCCGAATTTGAGGCAAAGGAGCTATGCTGCCACTGGCTGAAAATAGACCCACACGACTTTTTGCTGCGGCGAGGTACGGATATTCCCTTTGTGCCCGATAATTTCACAAAGGAATTAAGCGAGCGAATCTGCGGAAAGCCCTTGCAGTATATCTTAGGAAAGTGGGAGTTTTACGGCCTGCCGTTTAAGGTGGGAGAGGGAGTGCTTATTCCCCGTCCGGAAACGGAGCTT
The DNA here is from genome assembly GCA_945910715.1 of uncultured Clostridia bacterium. GTDB lineage: Bacteria > Bacillota > Clostridia > Oscillospirales > Ruminococcaceae > Ruminiclostridium_E. Next base: position 4,839 of record CAMDZU010000039.1, on the reverse strand, counting down.
ATTGTTGACCTTGCGGCGAAGCATTGCGGCTGCTATTCGAAAGTACTGGATCTATGCTCCGGCTCGGGGTGTATTCCCATAAGCATAAGCAAGGTTACGGGCGCAAAAACAACAGCGGTGGAGCTTTCCCCCGAAGCCTACACCTATTTATTATACAACATTTCGCTGAATGAGGTAAAGCACCTTGTAACTCCCGTAAACGCTGACGTGCTGCAAAAAAATGTGGTAGAGGGCTTTTACGATATGATAACCTCAAATCCCCCTTACCTTACAAAGCAGGATATGGCGGAATTGCAGGCGGAGGTAAGGAGAGAGCCTGAAATGGCGCTTTACGGCGGCGAGGACGGACTGGATTTTTACCGAAAGCTGTTTAAACTGTATGCGCCCCATTTAAAGGAAAAGGGCGTTTTTGCGGTGGAAATCGGCGTTGGGCAGGAGGAGCAGGTATCGGCATTTATGAAAGATGCAGGACTTGACACGGCGGTAATAACCGACCTTAACGGCATAAAAAGGGTTGTTTACGGCATAAAAATGTGATAAAATGGACGTGGCGGTTATTTTATTCCGCCAAAAAATCTTTATGCGGTAATCATTAAAATTTTCAATAAAACAAAACAATCACAGGAAAGTGAGTTAATTATGGCTAAGAAAGAAACTTCAAAAAAGACCTTACAGACTCCCGTTACGCCTGAGGAGAAGAGAAAGGCTCTTGACGCCGCAATTGCACAGATCGAAAAGCAGTTCGGCGCTGGCTCAATTATGATTATGGGCGGTCAGAAGACAAAGCTTAACGTTGAAACCATTTCAACAGGCTCTCTGACCCTTGATATTGCCCTTGGCGTAGGAGGACTGCCTAAGGGAAGAATTATTGAAATATACGGCCCCGAATCAGGCGGTAAAACCACCGTTACCCTCCACTGCATTGCGGAGGCGCAGAAAAAGGGCGGCATTGCGGCATTTATCGACGTTGAACACGCTCTCGACCCCGTTTATGCAAAGGCGCTGGGGGTTGACGTGGATAACCTTATCGTTTCACAGCCCGATACAGGCGAGCAGGCACTTGAAATAACCGAGGCGCTGGTGCGCTCGGGCGCAGTTGACATTGTGGTTGTGGACTCGGTTGCGGCTATGGTAACAAAGGCGGAAATCGAGGGCGAAATGGGCGAAAGCTTTGTGGGCGTGCAGGCAAGACTTATGTCGGCGGCTATGAGAAAGCTTACCGCCGTTATTTCAAAGTCAAACACAATCGCAATCTTCATTAACCAGGTCCGTGAGAAAATCGGCGTTATGTACGGCAATCCCGAAACAACTCCCGGCGGCCGTGCGCTGAAGTTCTATTCCTCCGTAAGAATCGAGGTAAGAAAGGGCGAGGCTATCAAGGAGGGCAGCGATATTATCGGCTGCCGCACAAAGTGCAAGGTTGTAAAGAATAAGGTTGCGCCGCCCTTCAAGACAGCGGAATTTGATATGATTTTCGGTCAGGGTATTTCAAAGGTAGGCGAAATTTTAGACATTGCCATTGAGCTTGGCTTTGCGAAAAAGTCGGGGGCATGGTTCAGCTACAACGATATGAGAATGGGTCAGGGACGTGAAAAAACCAAGCAGTACCTTATTGAAAACCCCGACATTATGGCTGAGCTTGAACAGAAAATCCGTGAAAACGCAGACGCCGTACAGCAGCTTGGACTTGGCAGCGAGGAAGACGGAGAAATTGCAGACGGAAACGATATTCCATTGCCCGAGGATACCGACGCTCCCGAGGAAAAGCCCGAAAGGACCGCTAAATCCACATCAAGGAAAAAGAGCGTGGTTGTAGATGTGGACGACGATATGGGCGATTTTGATATAGGAGATATGGACAGCTGATGAGCTTTGCCGAGGAAGACAGCCTTGAAAGGGAAAAGGAGCGTGCGAAAAAGCGCGCAATGTACCTGCTTGGCAGCCGTGATTACTGCCGCAATGAGCTTTACAAAAAGCTTGCGGAAAATTACTGCGCTGAAACCTGCCATTCTGTAATTGAGCTTATGGCGCATTACGGCTTTATTGACGACGAAAGCTACGCAAGAAAGCTTGCCAAAAAGCTTATCAAGGTAAATCACAGGGGGAAAAAGCGGGCAAGGTTTGAAATGACAATGAAAGGGCTTGACCCCGAAATTGTGGACGAGGCTCTTGAACAGTACACAGACGAAGAAATAATCCAGGAAATAGAAAGCCTTATAATAAAAAAGTATTCCGAAAAGCTGTACGACAGAAACGACGTGCAGAAGGTAATTGCCGCAATGGCAAGACGTGGCTACGGCTTTGACGATATAAAAAAGGCGATAGCAATGGCTCGTGAGGAGCTTGAAGAACAAGAGGAGGAAGACAATGGCTGAATATACGGTTAAGGTTGGCATGGTATCGTTGGGCTGCCCCAAAAATCAGTGCGACGCCGAGCTGATGTTAGCGAAAATAGAAAAGGCAGGCTTTAAGTTGGTTAGCGAGCCGGGCCTTGCGGACGTGGTTGTAATCAACACCTGCGGATTTATTCAGAGCGCAAAGGAAGAAGCTATCGAAGAAATCATGGAGGCAATCAACCGCAAAAACGACGGTATCAACAAGAAAATCATTGTAACAGGCTGTCTTGCACAGCGCTACAAGGCGCAGATGGACGAGGAATTTCCCGAGGTTGACGCCGTTGTGGGTATCGGCAGAAACAGCGACATTGTTGAGGTTATCAACTCCGTGCTGATGGATAAGCGTGTTATTATCGACGCAGACGTTAACGAAAAGCATGAGATGGACGGGGACAGAATGCAGTCAACACTGCCCCATTACGCTTATCTCAGAGTTGCGGACGGCTGCGACAACTGCTGCTCCTACTGCGCAATCCCCCTTATCAGAGGACATTTCCGCTCGAGGAAAATGGAAAACATTATCGCCGAGGCGGAGGGACTTGCCAAAAACGGCGTAAAGGAGCTTGTGGTAGTCGCACAGGACACAACACGCTACGGCGAGGACTTGTACGGAAAGCTTATGCTGCCCGAATTGCTCACACAGCTTTGCAGAATCGAGGGGCTGAAGTGGATAAGGATAATGTACTGCTATCCCGAAAGAATTACCGACCAGCTTATCGAGGTAATGAAGAAAGAGGACAAAATCGAAAAGTATCTTGACGTGCCCATTCAGCACTGCAACGAGGAAATTCTTTCCGCAATGAACAGACAGGGCAACGCAGAGCAGCTTTCCGCCCTGTTTGAAAAGCTGCGCAGGGAAATCCCCGGTATTACTCTCCGTACAACCCTTATCACAGGCTTCCCCGGCGAAACGGAGGCACAGTTCGAGGAGCTTGCGGAATTTGTAAACGACGTGAAGTTCGACCATTTGGGCTGCTTTGCTTATTCAGCCGAGGAGGATACTCCCGCCGCAGAATTTCCCTATCAGGTTGACGAAAAGGAAAGAGAGCACAGAGCGGAGGTTATTTCCGAGCAGCAGGAAATCCGTGTGGGCGAGCGTTTGCAGCAGCTTATCGGCAGCACTGTGGAATGTGTAGTTGAGGGCTATGACAGATATTCCGAGATGTATTTCGGCAGAAATGCTGCACAGGCGCCCGAAATTGACGGCATGACCTACTTTAAAAGCAAAAAGCGCTTGTATATAGGCAACTTTGTCAATGTAAAGCTGACTGACGTTATCGACAACAACCTTTTAGGCGAGGTTGCGGAATAAAGGAGCGGAAAATGAATCTTGCCAACAAGCTGACTCTTGCAAGAGTTGTAATGGTGCCTTTTTTCGTGGCATTTATGCTGATAAAGGAAATACCCTTCAATTATCTGTGGGCGGTGCTTATCTTTATTGCGGCAAGCCTTACGGATATGGCGGACGGAAAAATTGCACGGAAGTACAATATGATTACCGATTTCGGCAAATTCCTTGACCCGCTGGCAGACAAGGTGCTGGTAGTTTCCGCCCTTATCTGTATGGTGGAGCTTGGCTGGACTTATTCCTGGGTGGTGGCAATAATCGTTGCCCGTGAGTTTATGGTGTCGGGAATAAGGCTTGTGGCGGCAGGCAGCGACAAGAAAATCGTCATTGCCGCAAGTATATGGGGCAAGCTGAAAACCGCCTCCACAATGGTGGCAATAGTGGTTATTTTCCTTATGTATGTGCTTATGCAGTTCGGGATTGGGCTGGATTTGACAGCGGTTGAGATTATAAGAGATGTGCTTATGTATATAAGCTGTCTGCTGACGGTGGTTTCGGGAGTGCAGTATCTCTGGAGCTATCGGTCGGTTATTGATACAAACAAATAAGAGTTTGGGGGCTTCTCGCCCCCATTTTTTTTGCCCCTCGCCGTGGGGACGGAAAGGGGTGAATCCCTTTTCAAACCCCGATTGAGGTGGTAAAGGGGGCTGAATATCCCCCTTTTTTTAAACCCCGTTTTGTGTTTAATGTAATTTTTTACTTGGTTTAGAGAGGGCTACTCGCCCCCTTGATAGTCTTGTATTTGATTATAAGGTAGCGATAACCCCTCGCCCATTTCTTTGATTGCCCAAAGAAAAGGGAAAAGAAATGCACCTGCGGGGTAGCCGCAGGGAGGCTTTGTGAAACTCATGCCCCCGTGCGGGGGGCGACCTCCGGAGAAGAAACCATTCTCAACATTAACAAAATTTCAACTCACACCCCCACGCGGGGGGCGACCGATTATCAGACACGCATCATAGCCTTTGTCTATATTTCAACTCACACCCCCAAAAAGTCAAAATTTCCGTGCGAATGAGAGAATTTCAACTCACACCCCCACGCGGGGGCGACATTCTTGACTGAACCTTTTTTGGGGTGTAGGCTTATTTCAAGTCA
>CAMDZU010000038.1 GCA_945910715.1 uncultured Clostridia bacterium | reverse complement strand
TTGCTTTTCCGCTACTATTTTTTGTCTATTGTTACGCTTCTATTGTAAACCAACAAAAAAATTGAAAAAATTTCGGTTTACCTATTGACAAAGAAAAGAACTTAATGTATAATATTAAGGTAATGTATAAACAAAAAGTAGATTAACTCTCACCTGCCGACTAACGTTTGTATGGTTGTTTATAAATTCCTATACTTGTATATGAATTTTAAGCACGAGAGAAATCTTGTGCTTTTTTGTTTTACATCTTCAGCTTAATTGAAAGGGAGTGCATATTATCAGCGCAAAAGAGTTACTCATCAACGAGGAGATTCATGAAAAGGAAGTTCGTGTAATCGGTGCCGACAATGAACAGCTTGGCGTTATGTCATCTGATGAGGCTTTAACAAAAGCAGAAGAGGCAAACTTGGATTTAGTCCTCATTGCTCCGCAGGGCAATCCGCCCGTATGCCGTATTATGGATTACGGCAAGTATCGCTTTGAGCAGTCAAAGAGAGAAAAGGAAGCAAAGAAAAATCAGAAGCAGGTTGAGCTTAAGGAAATCAAAATGTCGCTCAACATTGATACCAACGATTTCAACATCAAGGTAAATCAGGCAATAAAGTTCTTGAAAAACGGCGACAAGGTCAAGGTTACAATCCGTTTCAGACGTGCAAGAGAAATGTCGCACATGAATCTTGGCGAGGAGCTGATGGGAAAATTCAAGGACGCTTGTGCTGAATACGGCGCTGCCGACAAGCCATCAAAGCTGGAAGGCAAGAACTATGCTGTTGTTCTTTCACCAAAGCCCGCTTCAAACAAGAAGTCAGCCGAATGATTGAATAATTGTATAAAAATACTAAGAGGAGGACAATAAAATGCCAAAGAACAAGATCAAAACTCACAGCGGAGCTAAAAAACGCTTTAAGTTTACAGGAACAGGAAAAATCAAGTATCAGAAGACAAACCGCCGCCATAGATTAACTCAGAAGGCTACAAAGCGTAAACGCTCTAACCGTGCAGCAGGCTACTGCGATAAGACAAACCTGGCTGAAGTAAGAGCAATTATGCCATACGCAAAGTAAGAGAGAACAAAAGAAATATAGGAGGATTTAATCATGGCTCGTGTAAAAGGCGCATTAGCAACTCGTAAGAGAAGAAATAAAACATTAAAATTGGCAAAGGGTTACTGGGGCGGCAAGTCCAGACTGTTCAAGACCGCTAAGGAAGCCGTATGGAAGTCCGGTCAGTACGCTTACATCAGCAGACGCTTAAAGAAGAGAGATTTCAGAAAGCTCTGGATTGCTCGTATCTCCGCTGCCTGCAAGCTCAACGGTATGAACTATTCAACATTCATCAACGGTTTAAAGAAGGCTAACATCACATTAAACCGCAAGATGCTGTCTGAAATCGCTATCAGCGACGCAGCAGGCTTCACAGCTCTTTGCGAAAAGGCAAAGGCTGCCCTTTAAGTCAGAAAAAGTATCACGCCTATATAAATAGGCGTGATATTCGTATTTAGGGGGTTGGAAAAATTACTTGTTTTCCTGCTCTGTTCCGTCATTTTCGCCAATGAACATTTCGCCCTTGTGTCTTGAAAAATACCAGTTGTAGAACAGCGCAGAGGCGATTGCTCCAAGGAAGAAATTCTTTAGCAGAAGCTCCAGCCACATCTCGCCGACAGACGGGTATTGTCCGAGATAACCGCCTAAATCCGTCAGCATCTCCCCGAGGGTAAGTGCATTGCCCGTATCTGCCGCCATAAGCTGCGACAGGGTGTGTATTACCGCCATAAAAGTTCCCAGGGACAAGGACAGAAAGCTGAAAGCGGAACAGGAAACAATGCCTGCAATGTCGAATTTCTTCGCAAGGAAATAATAGTCCACAAGGATAATCAGGCACACCGCCGCACCGCAGAGCCAGCTCCATATCTGATAGCCAATGGTGGAGGAATCAACGTTGACGAACAATCCCACAATGAACATACAGGCAGCCGCACCGATGAAAGCGCCTATAATACCCCTGACGCTGTAACGGTCAAAGGAGCTTTTAAGCCTGCGCTTTTTCTTCTTCACAGCAGGCTTTGATTCGGGAAGAACAGGCAAAGCCTTTTCGTTCACTTCGGTTTTTTCAAACTCATTTTCATCAAGAAATGCAGCAAGCTTTTCTAAAAACTCAATCAGCAGCTCAAGGTTTTCCTGCATAAGATTGTTCCTTTCAAGAACTATACGCAGGTAATCATAGCCGCTTGACTGACTGTTGACTGTATTTTTAGGCAAGCTTTCAGCAAGACTGTTGACGAAAGAAGAAACCTCCCCTTCCCTTTTGAGTGATATTTTAACAAATATGGTAACAATATAGCTTGTGCCGTTGTCGCAGACATTGGTTTTGAAGCCACGAAGCTCTCCCCTTAAGGAAGCCTTTTCGGGGGAATAATCAAGTCCTGCGTCCCGGGCAATAAGGGATAATTCAGAAAAACGCATACAAAAACCTCACTTTTCTAAATTTTAACATAATGAAGCAGGAATGTCAAATGGAGATAACATCAAGAAAAAATCAGCTTGTCAGATATTACAAGTCGCTGATAAACGAGCGCAGAGCAAGGCGTGAAAACAGCTCCTTTGTTGCGGAGGGTCACAAGCTCTGCGAGGAAGCGGTAAAGTCGGGGCTTACGGTAAAATCCGTTCTTGCCACAAAATCAGCCCTTGAAAAATATCCCCATACAGCGGAAATTATATCACCAAAATGTGAAATTGTTGTGATAAGCGACGACGTTTCGGAATATATTTCCGATACAAAAACCCCTCAGGGCTTTTTTGCGGAAGTAAAAACACTTGACAAACCGCTTAATTCGGATAAAATAAGAAATAGTACCCGTTTTCTTATACTGGATTCCTTACAGGACACGGGAAACATAGGAACTATAATCAGAACGGGCGACGCTCTCGGAATTGACGGAGTAATTCTCACCGAGGAATGTGCCGACATATATTCCCCAAAGGTAATACGGGGAACAATGGGCAGTCTTTTCCGCCTGCCCTGCTATATCGGCAAAGCGGAGGAATTTATGCCGCTGCTCACAGATAACGGATTTGAAATTTACGGGGCTTTGCTTGACAAAACCGCAGTCCCATTGAACAAACTGAATTTCTCGCCGAAATCAGCCGTTGTTATCGGCAACGAGGGCAGCGGAATATGCGAAAAGGTACAAAAGCTGTGCACCCGGAGGGTGTACATTCCCATAGAAAACGCCGAGTCGCTCAATGCGGCTGTTGCGGCGTCCATACTCTGCTGGGAAATGCAGAAACAGAAAGGATAATAATGTGTCGAACTTAGTAATCGTTGAGTCACCTGCCAAGGCGAAAACAATAAAGAAATATCTTGGCAAGGATTATGAAGTAGTGGCGTCGGTAGGTCATATCCGTGATTTGCCGAAGTCAAAGCTTGGCGTTGACGTTGACAACAACTTTGAGCCCAGCTACGAAAACAAAAAGGACAAATCCGCTCTTATCAAGGAGCTTAAGGCGGCGGCAAAAAAATCCGATACCGTCTATCTAGCAACCGACCCTGACAGAGAGGGCGAGGCAATTTCGTGGCATCTTGCCCATGTGCTCAATCTTGACGGCTCAAAGCCTATAAGAGTTACCTTCAGCGAAATCACAAAATCGGGCATCAAAACGGGAATGAGCAATCCACGCAGCCTTGATATGGACCTTATAAACGCACAGCAGGCACGCCGTATTCTTGACAGAATAGTCGGCTACAAGCTTAGCCCGTTCCTTTGGAAAAAGGTGCGCAGAGGTCTTTCCGCAGGCAGAGTGCAGTCCGTTGCGGTAAGACTTATCGTTGACAGGGAAAACGAAATAAAGGCTTTTAACCCCAAGGAATACTGGAGCATTGACGCAAAGCTGCTCAATTCCACAAGCAAAAAGGCTTTTCCTGCAAAGCTGCACGAAATAGACGGCGAAAAGGCGGAGCTTAATTCAAAGGAAGAGGCGGACAAAATCCTTGCAAGACTGGAAAATGCCCAATTCAAGGTTGCCAATATCAAGAAATCCACAAGGAAAAAGCAGCCTGCCCCTCCCTTTACCACCTCCACCTTACAGCAGGAGGCTTCAAGAAAGCTTTCCTTTAACGCAAGAAGAACCATGAAAGCCGCACAGGAGCTTTACGAGGGCGTTGATGTTGAGGGTCACGGCGCTGTGGGTCTTATCACCTATATGAGAACGGACAGCCTGCGAATTTCAGACGAGGCAAAGGCGGCTGCGGCAGCTCTTATCGAAACACGCTTCGGCAAGGAATACGTTCCTGCAAAGCCCCGTGAATACAAGACCAAGAAAGGCTCTCAGGACGCACACGAGGCTGTACGTCCCTCAACAATAGACCTTACTCCCGAAATTGTAAAGGACAGTCTTACCTCCGACCAGTATAAGCTTTACAAGCTGATATGGGAGCGTTTTATGGCAAGCCAGATGGAAAACGCATTGCTGAATACCGTTGCGGTTGATATTGAAGCCAACGGCTGCATGTTCAAGGCAAACGGCTATACGGTAAAATTTGATGGCTTTACAAGGCTTTATGAGGAATCCGCCGAGGACGACAGCGAGGAGGGCGGCGCACTGCCCAAAATCACCGAGGGGGAAATCCTCAAGGTGAAAGAGCTTTCGGGCAATCAGCACTTCACTCAGCCGCCCCCACGCTACACGGAGGCAAGCCTTATCAAGGCGCTTGAGGAAAACGGAATCGGCAGACCGTCCACCTATGCTCCCACAATTACCACAATTCTTGACAGACATTATGTTGAGCGTGAGCAGAAGCAGCTTAAGCCTACTCCCTTGGGGGACGTTATCACCGAGCTTTTAAAGGAGCATTTCCAGCATATTGTTGATACAAAGTTCACCGCTAAAATGGAAAACGACCTTGATAAGGTGGAAGAGGGCAAGGAGGAATGGGTTGACGTACTGAAAAGCTTCTACGGCGATTTCTCCAAGACCCTTGACAAGGCGGAGCAGGATATGGACGGCAAGAGGGTCAAGGTGCCCGACGAGCCTACGGATATAGACTGTGAGCTTTGCGGCAGGAAAATGGTAATAAAAATCGGTCCTTACGGCAAATTCTTAGGCTGTTCGGGATTCCCCGAGTGCAAGAACACCAAGAAAATCGTAAACGAAACACAGGGTAGCTGTCCTATCTGCGGCAAGAAAATGCTCGCCAAAAAGTCCAAAAAGGGCAAGCCCTTCTTCGGCTGCGAAAACTTCAAGGAATGTAACTTTATGACATGGGATACTCCCATTGCCGAAACCTGCCCCCAATGCGGCTGCACAATGTTCAAAAAGGCAGGCAAAAAGGGCAAAATATACTGTGCAAAGCCGGGCTGCGGCTATGAACAGGAGGCGGCGGATACTCCCGATAACAGCGAGGACCTGGACAGCTGATGAACGTTAAAGTAATAGGAGCAGGTCTTGCAGGAGTTGAAGCGGCCTGGCAGCTTGCAAACAGCGGCTTTGAGGTTTCTCTCTGTGAAATGAAGCCGAAAAAATTCTCCCCTGCTCATCATTATAAGGGCTTTGCAGAGCTTGTTTGCAGTAACTCCCTCAAAGCCGAAAGAACAGGCAGCGCCGCAGGAATGTTAAAGGCTGAAATGCGTATGTTCGGCTCCCTGACAATGGAGGCGGCGGAAGCAACAAGAGTGCCCGCAGGAGGAGCGCTGGCGGTAAACCGTGAGCTTTTCTCCGACTATATCACCGAAAAAATAAACAATCACCCCAATATAAAGGTAATCTCCGAGGAAATAACCGAGTTTCCCGAGGAAAACACAGTTATCTGCACAGGACCGCTTACAAGCGACGCCTTTGCGGAAACCATAAAGGCGAAATGCGGTCTGCCAATGAGCTTTTACGACGCCGCAGCCCCTATTGTCACCGCCGAAAGCATTGATATGAGCAAGGCGTTTTTCGCTACCCGATACGACAAAGGGGACGCCGACTACATCAACTGCCCCATGACAAGAGAGGAGTACGAGGCATTCTACAACCAGCTTGTAAGTGCGGAAAGCGTGCCGCTGAAAGCCTTTGAAAACCTTAAGGTTTACGAGGGCTGTATGCCTGTGGAGGTGCTTGCAAAGCGTGGAATAGACAGCGTAAGATACGGCTGTATGAAGCCTGTGGGACTTACCGACCCCAGAACGGGCAGACGTCCCTATGCTGTGGTGCAGCTCCGCAAGGAAAACAACGAGGGTACTCTCTACAACCTTGTAGGCTTTCAGACAAACCTGAAATTCGGCGAGCAGAAGCGTGTTTTCTCTATGATTACAGGTCTTGAAAACGCTGAATTCATGCGCTACGGCGTAATGCACAGGAATACCTTTTTGAACAGCCCTCAGGTGCTTGACAACCACTTTATGCTGAAAAACAGCAACAACATTTTCTTCGGCGGACAGATAACCGGGGTTGAGGGCTACTCCGAAAGCGCAATGAGCGGCATTATTGCAGGCTTTCAGCTCGGAAGACTGCTTTCGGGCAAAGAAATGCTTGATTTGCCGAGAACAACAATGACAGGGGCGCTCCTTAACTACATCAGCGACCCCACAGTAAAGGACTTTCAGCCAATGGGCGCAAATATGGGAATACTGCCGCCCCTTGAGAAGAATATAAGAGATAAGCAGCTCAAATACTCGGCGATTGCTGAAAGAGGTCTTGCCGACCTTGAAAAGCTGCTCAAAAGCCAATGAGAAAGGATAATATCATGAGAATTGCAGTTGACGCATTCGGCGGCGATAACGCTCCCGACGAGGTAATAAAGGGCGCTGTACAGGCAGTTGCGGAATACGGAGTTGAGGTTGTGCTGACAGGGGACGAGCAGACAATAAAGAGCCGTTTCGAGGCTCTGAAGCTGCCAATGACTAACATCTCAATCGTAAACGCAGACGGGGTTATTCAGATAGAGGACGACCCAATGGAAATACGCAAGGCGAAAAAGGACTGCTCCATGGGCAAGGCCTTTCAGCTTGTTGTAAACGGCGAGGCAGACGCATTTGTAAGCGCAGGCAGTACAGCCGCTCTTGTTACGGGAGGAACGCTCCTTGTAGGCAGAATCAAGGGAGTCAAGCGCCCTGCCCTTGCGCCCATAATCCCCAGCATAAACTCAAAGTACATTCTCCTTGACGGCGGCGCAAATACGGAAGTACGCCCCGAAATGCTCCAGCAGTTTGCTATTTTAGGCAGCGTCTATATGGAAAAGGTAATGGGAATCCCAAGCCCCAGAGTAGGACTGCTCAACATAGGCACAGAGGACGAAAAGGGTCGTGACCTTGAACGTGAAGCAAGAGAGCTGCTTTCTGAAACAAGCGCAATCAACTTTATCGGCAACACGGAAGCAAGAGAAGTACCAATGGGCGCCTGCGACGTAATTGTTACCGACGGCTTTACGGGAAATATTTACCTCAAAACCGTTGAGGGCATGGGCAAGTTTATGAAGAAATCCCTTAAAAATATTTTCTTCAGGAATATAGGAACAAAAATCGGCGCTGTGTTCACAATGAACGGAATCAAGAGCTTAAGCCGTCAGATGGACTACAAGGAAGTGGGCGGTTCTCCCCTTCTGGGTACTGCAAAGCCTGTTATCAAGGCTCACGGCAGCAGCGACGCAAAGGCGTTCAAGAACGCAATCCGCCAGGCAAAGGAATTTATCGAAAACAACGTAATTGAAGAAATGACCGAAAGTCTTAAAACCCTTAAGGAAGAAAAACCCGTAAAGGAAAACTAAGAAAATGACTGAATTTGAACAGCGTATCGGCTATGAGTTCAAGGACCCCTCCTTGCTTCGGGAGGCGCTTACTCATTCCTCGTACGTCAACGGTAAAAATCATCACAGCAACGAGCGCCTTGAATTTCTTGGCGACTCGGTTTTAAGCGTTGTTGTGTCAAAATATCTGTTTGAGAATTTGCAGGACCAGCCCGAGGGACAGCTTACAAAGCTCCGTGCAAGCATTGTCTGCGAGCACGCTTTGTTCCCCTTTGCGCAGAAAATAGGTCTTGGCGAGGAAATACTTTTGGGCAAGGGCGAGGAAAATACGGGAGGACGTCAGCGCCGCTCAATTCTTGCGGACGCTTTCGAGGCGCTTATTGCGGCAATTTACCTTGACGGCGGACTTGAAAAAGCGAGAGATTTCATACTGCCCTTTATTCCGCCCCTTGACGTACTGCGTTCGGGAAAGCTGCTTATCGGAGACTACAAGACAATTCTTCAGGAAATTATACAGCAGAATCCCGAGGAAAAGGTGACCTACGAGCTTGCAAGCGAAACAGGCGCAGCACACAACAAGGTTTTCACCTCAAACGTACTGCTTAACGGACAGATTATCGGCACAGGCACAGGCTACAGCAAGAAAGAGGCTGAACAGGCGGCGGCAAAAGAGGCAATAAGCCTTATGGGCTATGAAACAAACTAACCTTTCAATTTTTATCCCCCATTCGGGCTGTCCCCATACCTGCAGCTTCTGCAATCAGCGGTACATTTCGGGAAGGCAGAAAGCACCCGACC
>CAMDZU010000037.1 GCA_945910715.1 uncultured Clostridia bacterium | reverse complement strand
TTTGTTATCACTTTGAACCCGCATTTTTGCGGTGCGTGGGTTTATCGACAGTCTGAGGGGGCTCGCAGCCCCCGACAATTCTAGATATATTTCGTCTTTATCCTTTCCAGCCTTTTCCCAAGCAGCTTCCCCAGCAAAAGCAGGAAAATCACGTTGGAAACCCCGTAAACTGCGGTATAGGGAATTGCGGTTATCAGCGCCGCAAGGTATCTTTCCACGTTGAAAACTCCGTCAAACCACATTACTCCCCACACGTCCATAAACAGGGAAAAGACAACTCCTGCAAGGACTCCATATACACAGAGTATAATTTTGCTCCTTTTAAGCGGATTGGCAAGCAGTCCTGCAATAAGCCCGATAAAGCCCCATATAAACATCTGAAAGGGCGTCCACGGACCCTGACCGAAGTAGAAGTTTGAGATGAAAGCGGAAAGTGCGCCTGTTACAAAGCCTGCCTCGCCGCCAAGATACATGGCGGTGATTATTACAACGGCGGTTACGGGCTTGAATGCAGGGATTGCCGCAAAAATAAACCGCCCCAGCACCGAAATTGCGGTCATTGCCGCAATTACCACCAGCTCTGTGGTTTTGTGGGTGCGCTTTTCAAAGGACATAAGCAAGGGAATTATTGCCAGAATCGCCACCGCAATAGAGATAAAAGCGTACTGTCTGTCCCCAAAAACCGTTACTCCCAAAAAAATCATCACGGGAATAAGCAGAAACCAAATTGCGTATCTTACAATGTTTTTAGTCATTTTTTTCTCCGTTGAGCCTGATAAGCTCCGCCGCCTGAGAGCAGGTAACGGCATTGTCGTAAAAGCCTCTTGTAATGCGGTTTGCGGCGGTTGTGTAGTAGCTGTTTCCGCTGAAAAATTCGGCGGCGCCGTCCTCGCAGATAATTTCCCCGTCAAAGAACATTGCACAGCGGTCGGAAATTTCCCCTGCAAATTCCACGTCGTGGGAAACGATAACCACCGTAACTCCCCGGGCTTTAAGCCCTCTTATTATGCCCGAAAGACTGTTTTTTGCGAATGCGTCAATGCCCTTTGTAGGCTCGTCCATAAGCAGAATTTTCGGCTTTGTCAGCAGACATTTCGCAATGGCGCATTTCTGCTGCTCTCCGCCGCTTAAATCAAAGGGGTGACGGGGCAGAAGATGGGTTATTGCCAGCTTTTCGGCGGTATCGGCAATAATTTGTGTGCTTTCCTTTTGGTCATAGCCGCAGACGGCGCATATATCCTCAAAATCCTCTTTTACGGTATCCTTCAGGAAAACCAAAGAGGGATTCTGGGGCAATGCCGAAATATTCTGTCTGTAAAGGGAATTGCCGCCGAAATCGGTTATTTTCTTGCCGAAAATACGCACCGTGCCGCTGTACGCTTTAAGGAGCGCCGCCATAACGTTAAGGGTAGTGGTTTTTCCCGAGCCGTTGCCGCCTAAGATAGTGTAAATCTCACCCTTGTTTATTTTAAGGGAAACTCCCCGTAAAATATCAGCGCCCTTGCGGCTGTATCTGAACCAGACGTCCTTCATTTCAACCGCCGTTTCGGTATTGGAATCAGGCTTTTTGGGGGGCAGAGAGCGTATGCTGTTCTTTGCATTTTCCGTAAGGTAACTCCTGCCCTCCTTTACCGTAAGGGGGCAGCCTCCCTCGCCGCCGCTCAGGGCGTAAATACGCACGGCGCTTGGCATTGAGCAGACCATGGGGTGATTTTTGTCAAGACCTTGGCAAACTTTTCGGGGGGTATCGTCTGCAATAATCCTGCCCTTTTCCATTACCACCGCCCTGTCACAGATGGGGAAAAGCTCTTCAAGGCGGTGCTCCGCAATTACTATTGCCGTGCCGAATTCCTTGTTTATCTTGTTCAGCGTGCCTATAAATTCGGCGGCGGCTATGGGGTCAAGCTGTGAAGTAGGCTCATCAAGGAGCAATACCTTAGGCGACATAACCATAACCGACGCAAGACTTAAAAGCTGCTTTTGTCCTCCCGAAAGGAGAGCTGTTTCTGCTCTGAAAAGCTTTTCCATGCCGAAAAAGGAGGCGGTTTCGCTTACACGGCGGCGAATAAAATTGCGGTCCGCACCAAGGCTTTCAAGGCCGAAGCCAAGCTCGTGCCACACTCTGTCGGTTACAATCTGATTTTCGGGATTTTGCAGCACAAAGCCGATTTCCGCCGCAGAAACACGCTCATCAAGGGCGGTAACGTCCTTGCCGCAATAGGTGATTCTGCCGTTTAATTCTCCCTTTGGGCGGAGCTGATTTTTTAAGGTTTTGAGCAGGGTTGTCTTGCCGCAGCCCGATTGTCCGCAAAGGACCATAAATTCCCCCCGGTTTATGTCAAGGGAAATATTGTCAAGGACAGGCTTTTCCTGTCCCGGATAGGTAAAGCTTAAATTTTCGATATTAAAAAGCGCCATTTTACATTCTCCTTGACTTCAATAAGGAAAGGGAGCAGAGCAATAATGCCGAAGGAAACATATCCGCTTACCGCTCCGAAATTAAGGGGCAAGGGGGTAATTTCGGGGTAAAAGCCGAAATCAAGACAGCCTGTCGCCGCCGACCCGATTATTGCGCCGCTTAAAATAAGCAGAAGCAATCCCGTGATTATATCCTGCTTTCCCGCTCTGAAAAGGGAAAAGCTTGTCCTGCCCTTTAAGCCGTAGCCCCTTGCTTTCATGGACATTGCGGTTATTACGCTGTTTTCAAGGGCACGGCTTACCATAGCGGAAAAAACTCTCACCGCCCCCGTAAGCTTGCTTCCCGAATACATTCCCAGTCCCTTGTGGGCGGCTTTTATCTGCCTTATCTCCCTTCTGAACAGGGGCACAAACCGCAGGGTCATGCTTAAAATAAGGGACAGGGAGGGAATTATCCGCCCGAAAAGGTATATAACCTTGTCGCTTGTCATAAGATGTGTAAGGCTTTTGCACCAAAGCATTACCCCTGCAAGCATTATTCCCCCGAAAAAGCCGTAGGCAATCGCCTCAAGGGTAACGGCGTTTCCGTTCATAAAAAACAGGGGAGTTGCGCCGTTGTGGGAGAAAAGGGGGTTGGAAATTCCCACAAGGATAATAAGCAGAAAATAAAACAGGGCGGAGCGGAAGCTTTCGTTTGCGGAGCTTGTAAGGCAAAGAAAAAGACCTGCCCCCACAAGGGCTTCCGTCTGAATAACAGGGTTGGGGGTGAACATTGCAAACATCAGCACCGCCGCAAAATAGCAGAATAAAGTCAAAGGGTGAAGCCTACTCAACTTGCGCCTCCATATAATAATTATCGCCTACATCTCTGCCCAGATCGCAGGTATAGACCCATTCCACATAATCTCCGTCGGAAAGGACGTAATCGGCGCAGGACACGGTTGGAAACTCACCGTTTACCCTGTACATCCAGCCCGAAAGCTCTCCGCAGGAGAACTCGTAAAGATAGTTTATTCCCATTATGTAGCCGTTTTCCTTGTGTTCAAGCTGTATTTTGTTATACCGCACCGCACGGAGCAAAAGGTCGTAAACCGTATCCTTTTCACGGAGAACATACTCCGTTTTGGGCAGTATCTCACCGTTTCCCACATACCTTTCAAGACCCTTTTCAAGCTTTTCGGCATTGTCAAGTACGGCGGAGCAGTTTATGCTTAAAAATACGGTTTGGCTGTCCTCGGTTATATCGTCAATGTGTTCAAGGTAATAGTCCTCAACGGACTGATATTTCACGCCGTAAATAAGCCAGCCTGCAATAACGCCTATAACGATAATTACAATAACGCCTGTGAGAATACTGCGCCTGCCAAGCCGCTTTTTCACGCTTACTCCTATTACGGCGGCAAGGGCAAGCAAAAGCACTGCGCTTACGGATACTGCTGCTATGGGGCGGTAATCGGGGGCGGCTGTTTCGGGAATATGGGAAGAAATTCCGTCTGCATTTTCGGCATTGTGGGGAGTACCGTCCGAAGTTTCCGTCACGATTTCCGCCGTACCGTGGGCGGAAAAATCATACAGCCTTTCGCCCTTTTCTACAAGGCTTGCCGCCGCAAGAGCAAGCAGAGCCTGCCTTGAGGCAATGTCTGCGCCTTTTTCGTCCCCTTTGATATGAGCAAAGCCCCCGTCGGAAAGCTGATATGACATAAGCTCCGCAAGAAGCGATTTGTCCTTTGTAAAGCCCCTGTCCTCGGGACTTATGCCAAGAGAGCAAAGGGCGATAACCACCTGTGAGGCGCTTTCGGAATTTTCAACTCCCCAGCTTGAATAGCCGCCGCTCTGAAGCTGGATTTCGCTAAGGCAGTCAACAGCTTTCCCCACTGCCTCTGTTACCTTTTTATAGCCCTCCTTATAATAATAAGGTGCAAGGGCCTGCAGCGCCATGGCGGTAACGTCCGGGTCTGCCTTTGTGCCGCTCATTGCAAAGCCTCCGTCGGAAAGCTGCTTTTTGAGTATCTCCTCAATAATTTTTTCTCTTGTGTTAAGGGCGTCGTCGGGCTGTGGGTAATCTCCGCTGTCAAGGGCAATAAGCGCCCATATCCAGCCGTTTATGCCCTGCTTTGCAGGATTTTCAAGATAGAATATCCTGTCTGCAACAAGGTCTGTTCCCCCGACGCTGCAAGGATCGCCGCCGCAGGCCTTGATTGCAATTATCATGCGATAATAGTCGGTGGGGTTAAGGCTGTTTTCCGCCCCCTCGGCATATTTTCCCGAAATATAAGCCGTCAGCGACGAAAGATAAGCCCCGTAGTTATCCTCAAGTCCCAGCTTTTTAAGTGCAATAACGTACCAGTCCCCCTCCGGCTTTCCTGCATTTTCGCAGAAAGCGCTGCCTATCAGAGGCGAATTGCTGTCCGCTCCGTATTGGTTTTTTATCCACGAAACCGATTTTTCCGCCGAGGAAAGAGCATTGCTTTCCGCAGAAACGGGGATTGTCAGGGCGAATACTATAACAAATAATGCGGCAAAGGCCGCCCGTAATTTCTTCATTGTGTTTCCTTTGATACCTGTTGTTTTTTGTGCATACATATTAAAATTGTAACATCAATAAAAGCCTTTGTCAATAGCGGAAGATTGCCTTAAAACACGAAAATAACAGGCATAATTAGTCATTTATACAATTTATCCGACAAATATTGACTTTTATATATTTTAGTGTTATAATGTGGTAAAAATATCAGTATGAGGTGATTAGATGTTCTGTAGTAATTGCGGTAAACAAATACCCGACAATTCAAACGTATGTCCCCAGTGCGGCACCTGGCTGAAAAAGCCCGACTCCGCACCTGCTAACCCCACACCGGCTCCTGCTCCGCAGGAAAATCCTGCACCTGCACCACAGGCGGCTCCTGCTCAGACAGCAACGCAGGTAGCTCCTGCACCTGCACCTGCCCCTGCTCCTGCACCGGCTCCTGCTCCCGCAGGTCCAAGCTTCTTCCAGAAGAACAAGAAGCTGTTTATTTTCGGCGGTATCGGTCTTGCAGGACTTATTGTGCTTATCGTGCTTATCGTTGTTCTTGTAAGTATGTTAAGCAAGGTTGATCTTACAAAGTATGTTGAAATTACCGCAGACGGCTACAACGGCTACGGTCATGTTACATACGAAATCGACTCCGAAAAGCTCCTTAAGGACGTTTACGGCGTTGACGGAATCGACAAGCTTTCTCTCAAGAAGCTGGAATCATGGTATCAGCTCAACAATATTGTTTTTGATATTGACGGCAGCACAAAGAAGGCTTCCAACGGCGATAAGGTAGTATTCAAGATCAAGAACCTTGAAACAATCGCAAAGAAGTCGGGCATTGCTCTCAGCGGCAACGACACAATCGAATATACCGTTGCAGGTCTTGAAGAGCCGAAGGGCTTCTCCGCAAACGACATTTTCGACGCAGAATTTGTAGGCTTTGACGGCGCAGGCTGCGTTGAGCTGAAGATTAAGGACAATTCACTCCCATTCAATATTACAAAGAGCTGGGGCAACTCTGTTTACGCTGACGATTATTATTCAATCAGCATCAACACTCCCGGCTCGGAAGGCTCTCTCAAGAACGGCGACGAGTTCAGAGTAACAATTTCCGCCGATTCAAGCACATCGGAAACTTTGCTCGACAAGTACGGCTGGTTTGTTGACGAGGAAACCGAGGCTGTATTCACAGTAAGCGGTCTTGGCGAGGCTGAGGAGTTTGACGTATTCGACTACATTGAATTCAACATCACAGGCGTTGACGGCAGCGCAGAGTTAAAGTACAACTGGCCCGAAACAGAAGTAACGGTCGGCAATATCAAGCTTAAGGTTGATTATCCAGACAGCAGCTACTTCACGCTTTCAAGTACTGCTTCCGTTCCCACATCAGCTCTTACAGTTGTTGACGGCTCAGAAAGCAGCTATAACGAGGAACAGTATATCGGCTCCTTCTACATTGAATGTGACAAGACCTGGAACATTGCAGGCAACGACACAATCAACTTCAAGGTAACAAGCGGCTACAACGAGGTTGAGGCTGACGATTACGCAACAAACGGCGTTATCTTCAAGAACGTAACCAAGGAAATCACAGTTGACAGCGGTCTGCTTGACAGATACATCACTTCCGAAAAGCAGTTCGATAAGGACAGCGTAAAGACCTTTGCAGAGTCCATTACCGACAAGATTGAACAGTACATCTACAGCGACTGGGCATATATGGTTCACGACTCATGGAGCTTCACCTGCTACGACCAGGAAGTAACAAGCTGCAAGGTAAGCAAGAAGGCTTACTTCGTATGCACCTCCAAGAGAAGCAACAGCTATGTATTTGTAATTCCTTATGAATGTAAGGTAAAGGACAGCGAGATTGACGGAGAAGAGACCATTTACATTTACGCAAGGGTATATTCACCTCTGGTAAAGAGCTCAACTCAGGAAATCAGCGCAACGGATTACAATATCAGCATCAGCAGACTTAACAATGCGGCAGATATTACAAAGGAAGTTGAATATCTCGCAGACGGCGACGACAGCATTACAGAAGTAAAGTTGAACTGAGCTTAAAAGAATAATACCCCAGGACCTGTCGGTAAAACGGCAGGTCTTAATTTTTTCATAAGTTTGGGAAATTCACATAATTTAGATTGAAAAGCTTCTTAAAATGTGGTACAATGTAAATAATGCCATATTTCACAAAGGAGATAATAACCGCTGATGGCTAAAATCAGATTATATATATTGGCTCTGATAACGGCAATGGCTTTGCTTTTCACCGCCTGCACAGGCAGCGGGGAACAGCAGACAGAGCCTGTTCCCACAGCTTCCGCAACGGAAACGTCGGTTATCACCGAGGCAGAGCCCCCCATAACCGAGCCTGCCAAAACCGCTGCAACCGCCGTTACCACCACGCCGAAAACAACAGCCTCCACTGTAACCACAACAACGGCTGTTACCACCACTCCCGTTACCACCACCGCACCCGTTACCGAAACCACCACGGCAATTGCCGTAACCACCACTCCCGAAGCGGTAACCGCTCCTCCCACCGAAGCAACCACAGCAGCCACTACTACCCCGGCAGAAACCACCCGTTCGGGTCCCGAAACCTTTACTCCAAAGCTTGACCCCGCAAAAATCCTTACCGTTTCATACACTCCCGAAACGGTTTCGTTGAGCAAATATTATCACGACGACTCGGCGCTTTTCATAAACGAGGAATATGTGAACAGCCTTATCGAGCAGTTCAACAATATGAAATTCACCAAGGTAAGCGACAGTCAGCTGGAAAAGGAGAAAAAGGCTTTCAAGAACTGGCAGAAAAAGCACCTTGGCTATACTGCCGTTGCGGAAAGCATTACCTTTTTCGACCGCTCGGGTCAGCCATTCCTGCGTATTGAGTCGGATTTATATGCGGTAATTGCCGACGGCAGGGAAGCGGAGCCTTTTGTCCGTATGGTTATCGGCAATGATGTTTACGAGTATTACACAGGCAAGGTTGACGCAAAGGCAATCCGCAATCAGGGACTTAACCAGATTCTCATAAACAACGGTCTGTTCAGCATTGAAATCTGCCAGACGGTTGCCCTTATGTACATTGACGATACCACCTACTTCGTTGACGAAATCCCCGAATACAAGCTGTACGCCCCATACGAAACCTTTATCGGCATTGACGGCGAGGCACATTCTCCCGACGAATTCGGCGACGACGTGCGACTGTGCGACCTTACCTTTACATACCTGAACGGGGACTATTATGTTATTACTATGAATGCGGCTACCTGCGAGGTATATGCAAAACGAATCGTAAAAAATAATTAAGGGTGCATAGGCGCCCTTAATTTTTTGCAATTCGGAAAAGGGGCTTGCCCCTTTTTACCCCTGTTTTGTGTTGTTTGTAGTTTTTGTGTTGGTTTATAGGGGCTGCTCGCCCCCCTTTTTTTATCCCCTCGCCGTGGGGATTGGGGCTTCGCCCCCTTTGACCCCCCTTTTTTGTGTTTGTTGTAGTTTTTATGTTGGTTTAAAAGGGGGCTACTCGCCCCCTGATTTTGTTGGTTGTAATTATTGCCTTGGTTGCAACCCCTCGCCCATTTCTTTG
>CAMDZU010000036.1 GCA_945910715.1 uncultured Clostridia bacterium | reverse complement strand
TTTCAATATCACATTCCGTATCGGATTTTGGGATAACTCTGAAATCAACGTTTTCCCATGAGATATTATATTCCATTGGTGTAAACTCAGCGTTAATTGAAAGCTGACCGTCTCTTTCGCCATAAAGCATTGTATCGGCGAAAATTCTTACGGCTTCTTTCTCCGTATAAGTGGAGGTCAGCACGTCTTCAAGCTGGGAAAGCTGGGTGTATTCGGTCTTTTCCGTATCAACGTAGTAATAGCCGCCCTCGGGAAGATTGCCGTAAGGCTCGTCGATATGGGGAAGTCCCTTTGTATAGTACAGCTTTACCGCTGTGTAATTCTGCTTGATAAGCTCCGTTGCGGCGTCCTTCATTTCCTCGCTCAATTCTTCGCTTGGCTGATAAATGTTGTTGATTTCCTGCTGAATTTCCTTTTCCTCCTGCTTTGCGGACGAGAATTTCCATACCGCAAAAAAGGCAGCCGCAGCCGCAATAAGAGCGAAAATAACCGTTGCAATAAGAGCGGCGTTGTTGTTTGTTCTTGCTTTTTTTGCCATTTATATAAGTCCTCCGATTTTTCGTAAAAATGTTTACAACCTATTATACACCATTTATGCAATAATTTCAAGGCTGAAACTGCGAAATAAACAAAAATTTTTTATTTGCAGAGGTTTTATTATTTATTTTGCATTTTCGGGCAATAATAATGCAAATACCCGATTTTGCGAAAGGAATGATTTTTTTGAACAGCACCTTTTCATATCTTACCGAGGAAAAATGGGAGAAAAAGCCGCTGAAAACGCTGAAAAAGCAGGCGAAAAGGCTGAAAAAGCAGCTGAAAAGCCGCCCCGACTTGCAGGAAAACAGGATTGTTGAAAAGCAGCTGCTTTGGCTTATAAGCGAAAAGGGAGATTACAGGGTGAATTTCCGTGGGGATCTGCCCCTTACAGGCACGGCGGTAACCGAGCTTGACGTAATCGACGACGACGGGGTAATTGCCGCCTTGTCAGCTCTTGCCGCTCACAGCTATATCTGCTCCTCCGACGTGGAAAGCCTGCTGTATCAGACGGTTTTCTGCCTGATAAACACCGCCTTTCAGTTCCCCGAAAAGGCGGCGGCTTGCATAAGCAGGCTTTACGCCGCTCTCGACCTTGACACAGAGCGCATAACGAGAGAGGTAAATCCCCTTGAAGCCGCTTTCCGCAAGGATTCCCTGTACCCCGACCTTACCGCCGGAACAAGAGCGGTTTACCGGGAGAAAACCGCCGCTGTTGCGGATTCAACAGGGATTCCCGAGGACAGGCTGGCTTTTGAATATATGACAAGGGCGGAAAAGGAGAAAAAGCATATAGGGGAAATAATCTATGCCGATTTCCGCCGTGTTTTTCCTCTTATGAGCGTGAAAGCCTACATTGCTCTGCTCCTTGGAATTTCGGTTTTGCTTACGGCGCTGACAATGCTGTTCACCTCGTGGTACTGCGGAATTTTCACCCTTGTGCTGTGGCTCGGGGGCATTAAGCCCATTATCGACCATGGAGTAAGCCGCCACGTCAAGGGAAATTCCCTGCTGCCGAAAATTGAGCTTAACGGAAAGATACCCGATAATGCAAAAACCCTCTGCGTTTTAAGCTGCCTTATAAGCTCCGAAAAGGATATTTACGGCGCAATTGAGCGGCTTTCCGAGGCAAAAAGCCGCAATCCTTCCGAAAATATAAGCTTTTGCCTGCTGGCGGATTTTGCACCCTGCAAAAATCCCGAAAGCCCCGACGACAAGCGGCTTATAAAGCTTATCAACAGCCTTGAAAAGGATATAATCATAATAGTTCGGAAGCGTGAATTTTCCCCCACAATGAAAGGCTATCAGGGCAGAGAGCGGAAAAGGGGCGCAATTGAGGACTTGGTAAGATTTATCAAGGGAGAAAGGGTGGAATGGCGGTACATTTCCTGTGAGAGAAACAGCCTGTCCGAGGCTCGCTTTATGGTCTGCCTTGACTATGACACAGCGCCCCTTATGGACAGCATAACCGACCTTGTTTCCGCCGCTCTGCACCCCCTTAACAGTGAATACGGCATTATTGCGCCCCGAATCACCACCTCCCTTTCCTCCTCGCTGAAAAGCAGATTTGCGGCGCTTATGTCGGGAGGCGGCGGCTGCTCCAATATTTCCCTTTACGATAATTTCTCGGGGGAATTTTACTATGACTGCTTCGGAGAGGGAATTTTTACGGGCAAGGGACTTATCCGCATTGACGAGTACTACAAAAAAGCGGTAAGAGCCTTTCCCGAGGAAAAAATACTTTCCCACGATATTCTTGAGGGCAGTCTGCTTAATGTTGGCTTTGCGGGGGACTGCGAGTTTTCCGAAAGCTTTCCGAGAGATTCAAGGGCTTATTACAAGCGCCGTCACAGATGGCTCAGAGGGGATTTTCAGAATGTGGATTTCCTTTCCGATAAGCGGTTTTCTCTGCTGTCAAAATTCAGGCTGTGGGACAATTTAAGACGTGGAATTATGCCCGTATTTATTTTCGCTGTGCTGCTCCTCGGCACAATGGCGCATAACGGCTGGCTGCTTGTATGGATTGCGGTGCACAGCGTACTTGTGCGGTATGTAATGAGTTTTATTCCTGCCTTTATAGACGGCATTACCTTCAGCAACACAAGGCAGTTTTACTCCCCCGTCCTTTCAAG
The DNA here is from genome assembly GCA_945910715.1 of uncultured Clostridia bacterium. GTDB lineage: Bacteria > Bacillota > Clostridia > Oscillospirales > Ruminococcaceae > Ruminiclostridium_E. Next base: position 6,075 of record CAMDZU010000036.1, on the reverse strand, counting down.
GACAAGGGAAATTTTCACACAGAGCCTTTTCGCTCTTATCCTTATACCCAAAAACTGCGCCGTTTCCCTTGACGCATTTTTCCGCTGCTTTGTAAGGCGGAATTTCACCAAGCATAGGCTGCTGGAATGGAGCACCGCCTCCTCCTTTGAAACAGGGGGAAAGCTTCATTTTATGCACTTTGCGGCGGCGGAAATTCTGTCCCTTTGGCTTTTTGTAATGTCTGTGCTGTACGGGGAGCTTTACACGGGAGTGCTTAGCCTGCTTTGCCTATGCGCAATGCCCGTTATGCTGTACTGCGACAGGGAAAACGCTTTTCCGCAAGTGTGCATAAAGGGGCAAATGCGTGAGGAGCTTGTTGACCTTTGCAGGCGTATGTGGCAGTTTTACCGGGATTTTGCAACGGAGGAGCATAATTTTCTCCCACCCGACAATGTTCAGTTTTCCCCTGTTTTCAGAGTTTCGGCAAGGACCTCTCCAACAAATATCGGCTTTTATCTGCTGTCCTGTCTTTGTGCTAAAATGCTTGATATAATCAGCCTTGAGGAATTTACCCACCGTGTTGAAAGCACCCTTGAAGCTGTGGAAAGGCTGGAGAAATGGAAGGGACATCTTTACAACTGGTACGATACTCACACCCTTGAAAAATTAAACGGCTTTGTTTCCACCGTTGACAGCGGAAATTTTGAAAGCTGTCTGCTGACCCTTGAAAACGCTCTTCGGGAAATGAAGCTCTATTCCCTTGCGGAAAAGGCGAGGGATTTGCAGAAGGGTGATTTCGCCGCCCTGTACGACAGCAGAAAAAATCTGTTTTATATCGGCTTTGACGCCGACAAAAATGAAATGGCGAAAAATCACTACGACCTGCTAATGTCAGAGGCAAGGCTCACAAGCTACTATGCCATAGCAAAGGGGCAGATTCCCAAAAAGCACTGGCGCTCCTTAGGGCGCACAATGTCAAGGAAAGGCTTTTACGCAGGTCCCTGTGCCTGGACGGGAACGACCTTTGAATACTTTATGCCCGAATTGCTGCTTAAAAGCCCTGTGGGCAGCGTGGGCTACGAGGCGCTTAAGTACGCAGTCCATTGTCAGAAAGGGAGGGGCGCTGAAATGAATACGCCTTACGGAATTTCCGAAAGCGGCTATTTTGCCTTTGACGGCAGTCTTAACTATCAGTACAAGGCTCACGGCGTGCAGAAGCTTGGCTTAAAGGGCGGACTTGACAAGGAGCAGGTGGTTTCCCCCTATTCAAGCTTTCTTATGCTGGAGCTTGACCCATTTTCCGCCTGGAATAACCTTGAAAGGCTTGAAAGGCTGGGTGCGCTGAATGAACGCTACGGCTTTTACGAGGCGGTGGACTTTACCCCCGACAGAGTGGGTGATAAGGCATACGCAATTGTCCGCTCCCACATGGCTCATCACGTTGGAATGAGTATGTGCGGCGCTGTAAACGCTCTCTGCGGCGGCGCTTTGCAGAGATATTTCATAGGCGATAAGCGAATGAAAAGAGGAACGGAGCTTCTTGAAGAAAAGCTTATGACGGGAGAAAAGATATTAAAAATCGACGAACAGCACAAGGAAAAAGCCCCCTCCGAAAACGAAACCGAGGAATTTTCGGATATTCGCCTTGAAAAGCCAAGAGTAAACCTGCTTTCCAACGGCAGACTTACCCTGATAACCGCCGACAACGGCATTGTAACGGGCTATTTCGACAACCGCCTTACCTGCATGAAAACCACCGACCCCTTAATGCGCCCAAGAGGAATGTTTTTCGGAATTACCGAAAATGGAAAGCCAATGCCCTTTTATGTTCACCCCTACGGAAAAAGCGAATTTACGGAGCAGCAGACCGCCTTTTCTCCCCGGAGCACCGCTTATTATGCGGACAAAAACGGTATTCTCGGCGGTATGAGGGTGTACGTCCACAGGGAGCTTAATGCGGAAATAAGGGATTTTGCCCTTGAAAACACGGGGCTTTCCAAGCGGCAGCTGACCCTTTTCGCCTATATAGAGCCTGCTCTCGCAAGTGAGCGTGATATAAAGGCGCACCCTGCCTTTTCCGACCTGTTTCTGAAAATCGAATACAACAAGGAGCACAGCCTGTTTATCGCCTGCCGCAAGGAGCGCCATTCGGACAAAAAAACCTATATGTGCGTTGGCTTCCGTGAGGAAACGGACTACACCTTTTCCTTTAACCGTGAGGAATGTCTTGAAAGCGGCAAGCCCTTTGCCTTTACGGAAAAGGCGGAGGAGCGCAGCTCAACGGGAAATCACGTTCCCTCTCCCTGTATTTTCCTTAAGGCGGATATTTCCCTTGACGCACACACAAAGCAGGATCTGCGGCTGTTTATCTGCTACGGTAACGACAGAGAGCAGGTAATTTCGGACGCTTTAAAGCTCCGTGAGGAAACCGACTGTACTGCGGAGCGGCTCACCTCCTCTCCCCTTGTGCGGAACACCATTGCAGGAAGAATGGCGGCGGCTTGCCTGCCCTATATTCTTTACGGCGGCAATAGAAACGAGGAGGCGGTAAGCAAAAACAGCCTTGATAAGCGTGGGCTGTGGCGGTACGGAATTTCGGGGGATAACCCTATAATCATTTTCGACTGCAAGCGTGAAATTTCACGGATAAATCATATTATGCAGCTGCAGAAAGCCCTTGCCGCCTGTCAGATTAAGACGGACCTTATCGTGCTGTGCGAAAATCAGCTGCAAAAGGCTATTGCGGAGAAAAGCCGCACCGAAACGGGAGGGGACTGCAATATTTTCGTAAGGGAGTGTCTTGAGGAGGAAATGATCGCCCTTATGTATGGGGCGGCGGACTATGTTTTTTCGGGAGATAACGAGGAAAGCACATCCGCCGAGGGCAGCTTCCTGCCTGTTTCAGGGTGTATGCCCGACAATGACGCCGAGGGCTTTTCCCGGGGAAAATTTGCCTGCAAAAGCGCAAATCACCCTTGGTGCAATGTAATTGCAAATTCCTCTTTCGGAACGCTGGTTTCGCAAAATTCCCTTGGCTTCACCTGGGCAATGAACAGCCGTGAAAACAAGCTTACCCCTTGGGATAACGACATTACACGGGACAACAGCGGCGAAATGCTGCTTATAAAGCGCCGTGGAATGTACTATGACCTTGTGAAAGGCTCAAAGGCGGTGTTTTCACCCAATGCCGCCGAATATTTCGGACGGGTAAAGCATATCCGCTCCCACATTGAGGTAAACGTGCCCCGAAAGGGAATGGCGAAAATCATAGGCGTTACCCTTGAAAACACCTCGGACAAGACGGTGGATTTTGAGCTTTGCTGGTATAACGAGCCTTTTCCCGAATACAGGGGCTTTGTAAAGGTGACAGAAACGGAGGAGGGGATTGTATTTGAAAATCCTGCAAACACGGTTTACAAAGGGGCATTGGCATTAACCTGCAATAAGGAGATAAGCGGCTTTAACAGGGACAAATACGCCTTTTGGAAAGGCATTTCCGACAGCCAGCCTACTTCCCATATCTGCGGCGCAATAAGAATAAAAATCAAGCTGCCGCCAAAATCAAAGGACTATGTGAAATTCATTCTTTCCTATACAATGAACAGAGAAAAGCCTTTCAGCATGGCAAAAGCAGCCGAAAACCAACCCCTTGATCCCGATTTTGAAAACAGCATAAAACTTAAATCGGACAACAAGACCCTTGACGAATTATTCAACCACTGGCTGCCCCGTCAGATAATCGGCGGCAGAATCTGGGCAAGAACAGGCTTTTATCAGAACGGCGGCGCTTACGGATTCCGTGACCAATTGCAGGACAGCACGGCGGCGCTTTATCTCTCCCCCAAAATCTGCAAGCGGCAGATACTCCGCGCCTGTGCAAGTCAGTTTGAGGAGGGGGACGTGCTTCACTGGTGGCACGAGCTTCACGGGGCAAGAAAGGGCGTCCGCACCCGTTACAGCGACGATATGCTGTGGCTGCCCTATACCCTTTGCCGCTATGCTGAGTTTACGGAGGACTATTCCCTCCTTGATATTCCCGTTGCGTACTGCTCAGGCGACAAGCTGAAGGAAAATCAGCACGAGGCTTATTTTGAAACGGAAAGAGGCGAAAAAGCCTCTGTCTATGAACACGCAAGGGCGGCAATGGAAAAGGGCTATGGGCCGGGTGAGCACGGACTGCTGTTAATGGGCTGCGGCGACTGGAACGACAGCTACAACAACGTTGGCATAAAGGGCAAGGGCGAAAGCGTGTGGCTTTCAATGTTCTATGTGCTGACGGCGAAAATGTTCGCTCCCCTTGCGGAAAAATACGGCGATAAGGCCTATTCCGACTTGCTTTCCGAGCGTGTGGAAAGGCTTGAAAAAGCCATTGACGAAGCCGCTTGGGACGGGGAATATTACCTCCGTGCCTTTTTCGACAACGGGGACAAAATGGGCGGCAAGGACTGTTCAATGTGCAGGATAGACCTGCTGCCGCAGGCATTTGCGGCTCTTGCGGATCTGCCCCGCAAGGACAGAATAAAAACCGCCCTCAATTCCGCCTACGAGCAGCTCTGCGACATTGAAAACGGCATTGTAAGGCTGTTTTATCCTCCCTTCAGCGAAAAGGGGCTTGAAAACGACCCGGGCTATGTGAAATCCTATCCCGAGGGGGTAAGGGAAAACGGCGGTCAATACACCCATGCCGCAGTGTGGCTGGCAATGGCTTTTTACCGCATCGGGGACGCAGAAAAGGGCGAAAAGCTCCTTGAAATTCTGAATCCCGCAAACAGAAACGACCGCTTCAAAAACGAGCCGTACTTTATGACCGCCGATATTTATACAAATCCCTCCGCTTTCGGCAGGGGCGGCTGGTCTGTTTACACAGGGGCGGCAGGCTGGTATTACCGACTTATCCTTGAAAATGTGCTTGGTTTAGAGGTAAAGGGCAGAGAAATCTCCGCAAAGCCTTTCTGCTCCTTTGAAAAGGCGGAGCTTGACTTAAAACTTTTCGACACCAAAATCCATTTTTCGATAGAAAAAGGCAATGAAAAGGGAATGTTTTTTGGGGGAGAAAAAGTCGGAAAAATTCCTGCCGACGGAAAAGAAAAGTCCGTAAACCTGCTTATATAGCGGATTTGCGGATTTTACTCCCTTCGACAAAATCAAAGAAAATCCAAATTTTTCACGCAGTTTATTTTATCGCAATATTAACTTTCTGACAATTTACGGTAAAAAATTGTCGCAAAAACCACTTGACAACGCAAGTATGCTGTGGTAATATAATGTCAGTAACTTCATTATGCAATCGCGGGAATTTTCCCGAGGAAAGTCCGAGCATCACAGAGCAGGATAGCTGTTAACGGCAGCCGAGGGCGACCTTAGGGCAAGTGCAACAGAGATATACCGCCAGAAATGGTAAGGGTGGAAAGGCGAGGTAAGAGCTCACCGATGCATTGGTGACAATGCAGTCATGTAAACCCTATCCGATGCAACACCGATTGGTTCGGAGAGCAATGCGTCTGCTCGGCGCACTTCGATTAAGGTGGCTACATGCCTTTGGGCAGAGGATTCCGACGGCGACGACGGAACTGGATAGATGATTGCACACGACAGAACTCGGCTTATCGATGAAGTTATTCTTTTCGGTAAAAAGAAGGCTTGTCCTTCCTTTTATATATCCAAGTTGTTATATTTTTGATTTGCCCGTCCTATAAATATAGGACGGAATTTTTTTGAAAATAATACAGGAGATATTATATGAAGATTGTCAGGGAAATGTACGACAGGGATTTTGTCCTGCCCGACAAAATGAGCAATGCTGCGCCAATTCATACCCTAAAGGTAATTGTAATGAACGATTCCGCAAATATTGCGGTAATTTCCATTCCAAATCCCCCGATGAACACCTTTCCCACGGGACTTATCGAGGGTGAAGGCTACGATGATGAAATCGTCTGCACCATCGCAAAGGTAAAGACAGGCTGTACCTGCAGGGTAATCGGCAGAATGGGCACTATCTTTGAAAACAGCGCAATGCTTGACACAGTGCGCTACACCTCGGTTGTGCTTGTCAAGGCGGAAAGACTGCCTACAAAGGCGGAATCAGACCAGCT
>CAMDZU010000035.1 GCA_945910715.1 uncultured Clostridia bacterium | reverse complement strand
ACTACGAATAAACCCGTATCGAAAATGTAGCCTACTGCGGAGCTTAAAATTGTTCTGATGAACAGAAATCTGCCCTTTGTCCATTTCTTTACAACCACCATTATCCATGCGTTTGCAAACTCACCGCTGACAAAGGCAATAAGGGACGCCGCCAGTATTCGGGGCGTTACGGTGAAAATTGCGGCGTAGGCTTCGTTTACCTCCGCCATATATTCGGGGGCAGGGAGAAATACTCCTGTATAGGTTGCGGCAACAAGAATTATGTTGCAGACAAAGGTCAGCAGAATGACTTTTTTTGCCGTCTTAAGCCCCCATATTTCCGTTAAAACATCTCCCAGCATATATGCAAGGGGAAATGTGATTGTACCTGCGTCAAACCAGGTCATTCCAAAAACGTCGATGAGCTTTACCGCCATAATGTTTGCCGTAAGATAGCAGGTCACCATAAGAGCGGCGATAATCACCAAGTAGTTGAACTGACTTGTCTGGTTTTTTACAGGGTTTTCCAGTACCTGTTTTTCCATTGTAAATTCCTTTCTGTAAAAAAATTTCAGCCCTTTTTCAAGGACTGAAAAATTATAGCATATTTTTTCGGATAATGCAACCTTGATAAGCAGTAATAATTAGTGCTTTGCAGTATCCTTGTCATAGAAATACTTTATTATATCCCGTCGGGTTATAATGCCGATAAAGGTGCCTCTGTCGTCGGTTACGGGAACAAAGTTCTGGTCCATTACACGCAGCAGCAGCTCGTCCATTGTGGCTGTTACCTTAACGGCAGGATTCCACCCCTTGCGGATAATTTCGCTTACGGTGTATTCCTCCTGCTTGCGCATTGCGCCCTTGCCCGATTCTATAATGTGCCAGAGAAAATCTCCCTCGCTGACTGTACCGACGTAAAGTCCGCTGTCCGAAATAACGGGCAATGCGGTGTAGCCGTGGAATTTCATTTTTTCAAGGCCCTGACGGAGGGTTGAATGGTCGTAAATATAAGCGATTTCCGCTTTCGGTTTAAGCAGGAAAAGAATGTTCATAGATACCTCTCGGCGATTGATTTTGCCTTATTATAGCCCATAAGCTTAATATTACGGTGTTAAGCGGATGAATTTAAGATGAAATCGGTTATTTACCCAGCCTCTTCCACTTTTCCCTGTCCTCTACATCATCAAAGAACGCTGCAAAGGAGTAGCCCTGAGCCTCCAGTGCGCCAAACTGCTTGCCAACCTTTGAGGCTTTCAGCACAACGGAAACGTTCATTTCCTTGCGGAGAGGGATTGCCTTTTTCATACCCTCCGCAAACTGCTCCTCGGTGCAGAGAATTGCAAGCTTGTCCGTTTCCGCAATTGCTGCTTCCTTGCTCACAAGAATACCGAAAATGCGCTCAAAGCCGATTGAGAAGCCAACGGCGGGGATAACCTCTCCCGTAAACTTGCCGATAAGGTTGTCGTATCTTCCGCCGCCTGCAATTGCGCCACCGTATTCGGGGCAGACAACCTCAAAAACAGTACCTGTGTAATAGCTCTGACCTCTTACAAGGGAGAGGTTGAACCTTACGCTGTATTTTCCGTCGGAAATGCTCTCAACGCTGTCGATAATGGTCTTAACCTGTGCAAATTCCTCGCAGTCGCCGCAAAGCTTTGTTACATATTCAAGGGAGAAATCCCCGTTTTTAAGGAACTGCTCAAACTTTTCAACTGCTGCGCTGTCAAGCTCCTTTTCACGAAGCTCCGCCACAACGCCCTCTGCGCCTACCTTGTCCAGCTTGTCAAAGGAAATGCAGACGGTGTTGAAGCTTTCCTCGCTGAAGCCGCAGCTTGCAAGCAGTCTGCTTAAAATGCGGCGGTCGTTGATGTTTACGGTGAAATTGCTCATACCGATATTTTCAAGAGCGTTGCAGGTTGCGCAGATAAGCTCTATTTCGGCGGTATTGGACTTGTTGCCGATAATGTCAATGTCGCACTGGGTAAACTGGCGCATACGGCCGTTCTGGGGCTGCTCCGCACGGAAAACGTCCCCCATCTGAATGAACTTGCAGACGTTTGGCAGCTCGTTTCTGTTGTTGGCGTAAAATCTTGCAAGGGGCAGCGTCAGGTCGTATCTCAGCCCCATATCGCTTAAATCGGGGGAGCCTGCTTCAAGAGCCTTTTTCAGCTTTTCGCCCCTTTTCATAATGCGGAAAATAAGCTTGAGGTTTTCGCCTCCGTCGCTGTTGTCAAGGTTTTCTATGCTTTCCAGCATAGGCGTTGCAATTGAACTGAAGCCGTAGCTTTCATAGGTGCTTCTGATTTTTAACATAAGGCTGTTTCTTACGGCGTTTTCCTTTGGCAAATAGTCGGCTGTGCCTTTTAAAGTCTGTTTTCTCATTGGTTTATCCTTTCTTAATAAAAAAACTCACGGCCGCACCGTGAGTAAATCATCATCGGCACAACCACAAAAAGCAATCATGCCCTACGGACAGATTGCGTCAGCTATGGTGATGATGAAATAATGTGTTCATAATGTTTCTCCGTAAACAAAGTAATATGAGAGCGTTGTTCTCATATTCGGCGGACGGCTGTTTCAAGGCATACCCGTTGGATTCCTGTTCGGGAAACGGTATGCAGCTTGTGCGGCTTTAATAATACCACTTATAGAAGGTTTTGTCAAGTAGGCGTGTATTCTCTGTTGTATATTTGTTGCATTACGGTGGTTTTTCTGGTATAATAAACGCAAAGCGTTTATTATTTTTATCTCAATTGTCCTCGCAGATACGCAAATCGGACAATTATACCGCAATTCTGCATTTAAGGTACAACAAACCAATAATCCGTGGGGGGAAATTATGGCTGTAAAGAAAAACAACAGGGTACTTCTGATAATCAGTGCGGTTGTGCTTCTGATTGCCGCTGTTTTTGCGGGCATTAACAAGTTTTCCGCATACGACTATACGCCCATAAGCGACATAACAGGCCTTGGCAGGTTTGAAAACAGGGAATACATTTCCGAAAAGCTGGGCTTTAAAATCGACTTTCACGGCTCATGGGTAACGCAAAACGAAAAAGAGGTCATAAAAGACTTTGATTCTGACGAAAAGGCTCAGTATGACAAGGACAGAGCGGCAGGCTTCTACCACATTCTGAGAGCTGATACGCCCAACGCCACAGTTTATCTTGACGCAGAGAAAAACATAGACGTTAGCCCGGAGGATTTGTCGGCGGATTATTTCAACCGGAACAGTGCCGAAGGCTATAAGGCATACTATGACGATCTGTACGGAATAAGCCCCGAATACAGCACAATAAAGGCGGAGGAAATTGACCTTGGGGGCAGAAAAATGATGTACCGAATTTACGCCTACAATGTAAACGGAAACATTGGCGGAATTATTGAGGCGCAGTTTCAGGGCGGAGGCTGTCTTGTAAGCGTTTATGCTTATTTTGAGGGGCAGACGACGCAATGAATCTGATTTTACATAAGATTTCGGCAGTCTGACAAAAAATTAAAGCTTTATTTTGTGCATTTTTTTGCTTGACATCAGCGTGATAATATGATAAAGTTACAGTACAATATAACCGATGAGCAAGGATAGTAACTCATTCAAGGCAATTACAGAGAGCTGTCGGCAGGTGTAAGACAGTATTGCGGTATGAGCGAATGGGCTTGCGAGGGCAAACCGAGGGCTTGCAGAAATGTGAGTATTAGGGGCGACGGGTCCTACCGTTATATGGGAAAGCGCATGATAGTGCGTGAAAGAGTGCGTCATTCGACGAATTTAGGTGGTACCGCAGGAATTATCTCCTGTCCTATTTATAGGACAGGAGTTTTTTGTTTATATGCACCTCACCCTTTCAAAATCACAAAAATCGGGCATAAGCCCATTGGAAAGGAATTTACTATGGAAAAGAACATCCCCTACAAGACCTATCTTGAAGAAAGCGAAATGCCTAAGAAGTGGTACAATGTTCGTGCAGATATGAAAACAAAGCCTGCTCCCCTGCTTAACCCCGGCACATTGAAGCCTATGACCGTTGAGGAGCTGTCACCCGTTTTCTGTACAGAGCTTGCAAAGCAGGAGCTGGACAACGATACGGCTTATATTGACATTCCGCAGGAAATACTTGATTTCTACAAAATGTACCGTCCCTCTCCGCTGGTTCGTGCTTACTGTCTTGAAAAGGCTCTGGACACTCCTGCGAAGATTTACTACAAGTTCGAGGGCAACAACACCTCGGGAAGCCATAAGCTGAACAGCGCAATCGCACAGGCTTATTACGCTAAAAAGCAAGGACTCAAGGGCGTTACCACCGAAACGGGCGCAGGTCAGTGGGGTACGGCTTTATCAATGGCTTGCTCTTATCTGGGACTTGACTGCAAGGTATTTATGGTTAAGTGCTCCTACGAGCAGAAGCCCTTCAGACGCGAGGTTATGAGAACCTACGGCGCAGACGTTACTCCTTCTCCCTCAATGACAACCGAAATCGGCAAGAAAATCCTTGCAGAACACCCCGGCACAACAGGCAGCCTTGGCTGTGCAATTTCCGAGGCGGTTGAGGTCGCAACACATACAGAGGGTTACAGATACGTTTTAGGCTCGGTGCTCAATCAGGTACTGCTGCATCAGTCGGTTATCGGTCTTGAATCACAGAAAGCGTTTCAGAAGCTTGGCGTTAAGCCCGACATTATTATCGGCTGCGCAGGGGGCGGCTCCAACCTTGGCGGTCTGATTTCACCATTTATGGGCGAAAAGCTGAGAGGCGAGGCTGATTACCGCTTTATTGCTGTTGAGCCTGCTTCCTGCCCCTCCTTTACAAGAGGAAAGTTCGCTTATGACTTCTGCGACACGGGAATGGTTTGCCCACTTGCAAAAATGTACACTCTGGGCAGCGGCTTTATTCCCTCCGCAAACCACGCAGGCGGCTTAAGATACCACGGTATGAGCACAATCCTTTCACAGCTGTATCATGACGGCTTAATGGAAGCAACAAGCGTTGAGCAGACAGCAGTATTTGCGGCGGCTCAGCAGTTTGCAAGAGTCGAGGGTATTCTCCCCGCTCCCGAAAGCAGCCACGCAATCAGGGTTGCAATCGACGAAGCCCTCAAGTGCAAGGAAACAGGCGAGGAAAAGACAATCTTCTTCGGTCTTACAGGCACAGGCTATTTCGATATGATGGCTTATCAGAAGTTCAACGACGGCGAAATGTCCGACTATATCCCGACTGACGAGGACCTTGCGGTTGGCTTTGCGGGAATACCAAATATCAATTTATAATAATTTCGATTATTGGGGAACAGCGTCTTGACAGGCGCTGTTCTTTTACCGGAGCAGAAATGTACATTGCAAATTACGGCTCGCCTTTTGGGAATATTGTCCTTTCCGCTGACGAAAAGGGGCTGACGGAGCTTTCTTTCAAGGAAATAATACCGCCCGAGGAAACGAGCGAAAACGAAATAATTACACAGACGAAAAAGTGGCTGGATATTTATTTTGGCGGCAATGCGCCCGATTTTACTCCGCCCCTTAACCTCAAGGCCACCGATTTTCGCCGCAGAGTGTGGAAAATTCTCCTTGAAATCCCTTACGGCAAAACAATGACCTACGGCGAAATTGCGGATAAATTGGCGGCGGAAAGCGAAAGGGGCAGAATGTCGGCGCAGGCGGTGGGCGGCGCTGTGGGGAATAACCCTGCTGCAATAATTATCCCCTGTCACCGTGTAATCGGCTCGGACGGCGGTCTTACGGGGTACAGATGGGGAATAAGCCGCAAAAAGGCGCTGCTTGACCTTGAAAGAGGAAGTTTTTATTGAAAAATATTCCTTTATGTGCTATACTTGATACGTTAATTTGTCAATGGAGATGATTTTACGGACTTCAAGGAATTTTCCGAAATTGAGGACTGCAATAACTGGACGGAGCTTATTCCCATAAACAGCGGCTCTGACATTAAAAAATACCGTGTTGTCCGCAAAAAGGGCGGCGACCTTATACTTTGCTCGGCGGATATTTCATATTACGACAGGCTGCGGTCGGAGGCAATTTTTACAAATTACGTCCACGAGGCAACGGGACTTCCTATGACCTGTCCTCTTGAGGTTGGCTCCTGCAATGAGGAAAGGCTTGTTTATGCCCTTTACAGTCGTATTAACGGCTTTGACGCAGACCTTGTTGTGCCTAAGCTTCATACCCCTGTACAGGAGCGCTGCGGACGGGAGGCAGGACGTATGCTGAGAAAGCTTCACTCTTTAAAATGCCCCGAGGGCGGAAAGGACGGCTATGCCGAGAAAATCCGCCTTGAGCTGGAGCGTTTTTCAAGCTATGCAGTCAATTTCCGAGGGGATAAGGAAGCGGTGGACTTTCTGAAGAGCAACGAGGGAATTGCGGAAAACCGCCCTGTCTGCGCAATTCACGGCAATTACGGCACAGGCAGTCTTGTTATCGACAAAAAAGGCGGAATAGGCATTATCGGCTTTGGAAGCTGGGCCTGGGGCGACCCTATGAGAGATTTTGCAAGGACAAGGTTTTCCTGCTCAAAGTCCTTTATGAAAGGGCTTGTTGGCGGCTATATCGAGGAAAATATTCCCGAGGATTTTTTCAAGCTGATGGCTTATTATACGGCGGCGGACGTTATTGCAGAAATAAACAGAGCCTATCTTATGGGCGGCGAAAGGCTCGAAACAGCACGCAGACAGGCAGAAACCGCCGCAAGAGAGTATAACGGCTTCGGCGGCACAATTCCAAGCTGGTATTAAGGCAAAAAATATTTTCAAAAATATCGTGACAAAGCGTTCCTTTTGTGTTATAATAGTAATGATTTTACTATTTGATGAAAGGGTGACTTGATGACATACGAGAAATCCTGCGGCGCTATTGTTTACCGCAAGTTTCACGGTAATACCGAAATCCTGCTTATACGGCACATAAAGTCGGGTTACTGGTCTTTCCCCAAAGGACACGTTGAGGGAAACGAAACGGAAGTGGAAACGGCAAAGCGAGAAATCAAGGAAGAAACAGGACTTGATGTAATGATTGACGACGGCTTCAGGGAAACGGTGCAGTTTTCACCCCGACGGGATACGTCGAAAACCGTGGTTTATTTTGTTGCAAAAGCCAGGAATTACGATTTTGTACCACAGGAGGAGGAAATTTCCGAAATCCGCTGGGTGGAAATCGGTCAGGCAATTTCCCACCTTACATACGATAACGACAAGGTTATCGTAAGCAAGGCGAAAGCGTTTATTGCGCTTATGAAATAATCTTTGCCGCACAGGGACGTGTTTCCGCAGGTGCGGCAAATTCTTTGAAAGGCAGCTATGAATTACAGGGATACTATTAAATATATAAACAGCTTTTCAAAATCGGGAGGTCCCGTAAAGGATTTGTCCCGTTTTGAGGGACTGATGAACAGGCTTGGAAATCCGCAGAAAGGCCTTAAATTTATCCATATTGCAGGCACAAACGGCAAGGGCAGTCTGTCCGAATACACCGACCTTGCCCTGCGGACGGCAGGCTATAGGGTGGGAAAATTCACCTCTCCCTTTATTGTAAAGCTGGAGGAGCGGATACAGCTTAACGGCGAATATATCAGCGAAAGCAGCCTTTGCGATTTCTGCGCAAGGGTAAAAGCAGCGGCACAGCCCGGTGTTCCCTACTCGCAGTTTGAGATACTCACCGCTGTTGCATTTCTGTATTTTGCATGGGAGGAATGTGACTATGTTGTCCTTGAAGTGGGAATAGGCGGTACGCTTGACTGCACCAACATAATCACTCCCGTGCTTAGCATTATCACCACAATCGACTATGACCACTGTGCAATATTAGGCAATACATTAGCCGAAATTGCCTCCCATAAGGCGGGAATAATCAAGGAAAATGTTCCCTGCGTTGTTTCGCCCTTTCAGCCCGAAGAGGCTCTCGCCGTTATAAGAGAAAGGGCGGCGGAAATGCACGCTCCCCTTATTGAGCCGGATATGAGCAGCTTTTATCCCGTTTCCTCAAGCTTTTTGGGCAACGTTTTCGGCTTTGAGAACAGACATTGGCAGACGAAAATGGGCGGCGTTCATCAATGCGGAAACGCAATTACCGCGATTCTTGCATTAAGGGCGCTGGGGGACAAGCGTGTGGGCGATAAGCAGATTGACTTTGCTCTCCAAAACGCACAGCTCCCCGCAAGGCTTGAAACCGTAAGCAGAAAGCCCTTTATAATCATTGACGGCGCTCATAACCCCTCGGGAATGAGGGCGGCAAAGCGGCTGCTTTCTCAGGAAAAAAGCTGCGGCTGTATTCTTATAGGTATGCTGAAAACCAAGGATTACCGCACGGCGCTGCACACAATAATGCCCTTTTTCGACAGCTGCGGCGCAGTGCTTGCAGATTTTTTCTCCCCCGACGCAGTACCCTGTGAGGAGCTGAAAAAGGAGCTTGAGGGCTATAACATAAGAGCGGCGGTTGGGAAAAATCCCCGTGACGCTCTGGACAAGGCGGTTAAGCTGGCAGGAGGAAAGCCTGTTTTCTGCACAGGTTCGCTGTATCTTGCCGCCGAAATAAGGAGAGAGGCGGGGCTGCTCGCCACGGAGGAAAAGGGATAACCCTTTTCAAACCCGGCTTTGTGTTTGTTTGGATTTGTGGGTTGGTTTAAAAAGGGGCTACTCGCCCCCTTATTATTACCCCTCGCCGTGGAGATTGGGGGCTTCGCCCCCTTGCCCCCTGTTTTTTGTGTTTGTTTGTGTTTGTGAGTTGGTTTAAAAAAAAGGGGGGCTGCTCGCCCCCTTGACCCCTGTTTTTTGTGTTTGTTTGTATTTGTGAGGTTGGTTGA
>CAMDZU010000034.1 GCA_945910715.1 uncultured Clostridia bacterium | reverse complement strand
CAGCAAGGAGCTTGCCAGCATTGTAAGAAACCAGGCGTTCAATATCACCACAATGCTCAAGGGCTACACAAACGACCTCGGCGATCTTACCAGCGACACCGTAACAAGCTTACAAGGCTCCGTTGAGGACGTAAACACCCTTATCGGAAAAATTGTAAACTACAACGACGCAATCGTTCACGAATACAGCATTACAGGAGCAGGAAAAATCTACAACGGCGAATCGGTTATCGGCTCCTACGGACCAAACGAGCTTATCGACGCAAGAAACCTGCTTATCGACGAGCTTTCCTTCTACGGAAACATTCACGTTGAGGACAACGCAAACGGCTCCGTAAAAATCACCATGGGCGATACGGTAATCGTTGACGACCAGAAGTACGAAAACCTGATAATGAAGGATTATTACGATTTCGGCGCAGTAAACCTGAGATGGACAAACGGAAATGACTTCAACACCGAAGCAGGCGACATCAACGCATACATTGATATGCTCAACGGCAACGGACCCTACGCAAGCTTCTATCAGAACAGCGAGTACGGTATTCCCTATTACCAGTCCTCTCTTGACGCATTCGCCTCCTCCTTTGCAAATCTGATGAACGAGATAAACGGCATAAACGACGACCCTGCAAGAATCCTGTTCTCCTCCTCCGACGATTACATCGACGACAACGGCAACCTTGTAAGAGGACAGATTACGGCAGGCTCAATCAGAATTTCCGACGAGTGGATGAACGACCCCACAATGCTGGGTCAGGTTTACAACTCCGAAACGGGCAAATGGTCCTTATCGCTGGACGGCGAAACGGTCAACAGATTTATCGACGGCATAAACGCACAGATAGATATTGGCGACAGAAAGGATTTCCACGGCTCCTGCTACGAATTTTTACAGTTCTTAAGCAACCGACTTGGTCAGAATATCGGCTTTATCAACGAGCAGTACGAGGTTGCAAACAATACGGCAAACGGGCTTCTGGACAGCCGTGACGCAATTTCGGGCGTATCGGACACAGAGGAAGGCATCAATATGCTGACCTATCAGAAGTGGTTCAACGCAAGCTCACGAATGATGACCGCAATGGACGAATGTCTTGACAGAATAATCAACAATATGGGCGTTGTAGGCACATAATGTCAGAAAGGCGCAGATAAATGAGAATTACATCAAGTACGGTAACAAGACGTTATCTCAACAATCTCGGAAAGAATTACGGCAAACTTAACGAATCCGAAAACAAGATAACCTCCAACAGCAAATACACAAGAGCAAGCCAGAGCCCCCTTGAAGCCGCAAGAGCCTTAAAGGTGCGCAAGGCAATGGCTGAATCCGAAACCTATCAGACCAACCTGAACAACGCAAACGCAATCTACGAGGCTGCGGAAAGCTCCATAATGAATATTTCCCAGCTTGTGCAGAGTACCTACGAAAAGCTTATCTACGGCGCAAACGGCACTCAGGGCCCCGACGAAGACCTGATTATCGGCGAAACCATTGAAACCTTTGCGGACGAAATGGTACGTCTTATGAACCTTACGGTTGCGGACAGACGAATTTTCGGCGGCGTAAACAACACCACCAACGCTTTTGAAATTGTTGAAAGCGAAAGCGGCGAAAAGTCCGTAAAATACAACGGTATTTCAATCAACAAATACACCGACCCAAACAGCTTCCCATTGAGCAAAAGCTCCTACCTTGACATCGGTATCGGTATGACTGTGGAGGGCGACAATTCCATCGACGGACAGTCCGCACTGCCAATCACCTTTAACGGCGCTGCAATGCTGGGCTGCGGTCTTGGCAGCTCCACAACCTTCCTTGACCTTGAAAGTATTAAGTTTGGGGAAACCTATTCCATTACCGTTCAGTACGGCGCAGATAAAAAGACAATCGAATTCGGCGGAGCTGCAACAAAGGAAGACAACGCCGAAATGCTCAACGAGCTTTTTGAAGAAAACTTCGGCGCAGGAAAGCTTTCCGTTTCCCCCGAAACGGGTCTTATCTCAAGACAGGACCCCGAAGCTGACTTTTCTGTCATAAACGCAAAGGACGACAGCGAGGGCTACGGCTCGGTGGGAATCGAGGACATTGCAACAGGCTACGCAAACAACATTATCCAGCTTACCCTTGACGCTGCCGCCTGCTTAAAGAGCGGCGACAAGAAAGGCGCTGCAAGATATGCGGACATGATTTTCGCCTCCCAGACAACTCTTTCCCTTTCAATTGCCGAAATAGGCAACCAGGAAAAGTTTATCGAATTCAACCAGGAAAGAATCACGAACAACCTTTATACCCTTATGTCAAAGCAGAACGACCTTGAGGGAACGGACCTTGCAAGCGAAATTACCAACTGGAAGGTGCTTACCTCAATCTACGACGCTTCGTTGCAGATGGGTACATCGACAATACCAAAATCCATTTTTGACTTCATCGGATAAGGAGTGGGGAAAATGGTAAACCCTAACCTGCTGGAAATCAGCATTACAAACGCAAAGCTTCAGTACAACATAAATCCCGGGCAGCTTCAGAATCCTCACGCTCCAAAGCCCCTGGGCGTCGTTTCAACGGACAGAGGCGGAGTTGAGGTGCAGTACGATATGGGTGCAGTAAATATCGACACCTACGCCGCAAGGTCAAGTATGGGCTACGGGGAATACAATATCGACGATTTTATCAAAGTCGAGGTTCAGAAAGGTATTTCAAGGGGCGAACAGGCAACAAGAGCCCTTGTTCAGAAAGGAAACGCACTTCAGGACAGAATAAGACCTGCCGACCTTGCAAGACAGAACACTCAGAGCAAATTCCGCTCGGATACAACCACCGTGTGGTACCCCTCGGAAAATGCGGATATACATATTGACAAGGCTGTCACAGATGTAAACGTAAGAAAGGGAAGCGTTCAGATCGACTGGCAGAATACGGAGATCGTTCCTCTTGATTTTGTGAGAGGCTCCGTTACCTTTGAAATGATAGAAAATCCCGACGTTACAATTGAATATACCGGCGATTGGAATTACTTTCCGCCGCTTGACATTAAGGTTTAAAGGAAAAGGAATTAGCAATGGTAAAAATCAACACCAGAGATTTCGGCGAAATCGAAATAAGCGAAGAAAACATCTTTGATTTTCCAAACGGAGTATTTGCCTTTGAGGACGCAAAGAAATTCGCTCTTATTAGTCCGCTGGGCGATAACGTATATCCCATGTGGCTCCAGTCCCTCAGCGACATTTCTCCCTGCTTTATCGTTTTCGACCCTATGCTGATTGACGGTCAGTACAGCGTCACCCTTAACAAAAGCGAGGAAGCGCTGCTGAAAATAAACGAAAGCAGCAAAACACGCTGTCTTGTTATAGCAAAGGTTCCCGCCGATTACAAGCAGACAACCGTAAATATGAAATCTCCCATTATCATAAACACCGACGAAAAACTGGCGGCTCAGGTTATCCTGCCCAACGATTACCAGTTCAGACTCCCCATCTACCTTTCCGAAAAAGCGGAAGAATAAAGGAGAGCACCAGAATGTTAGTAGTTACACGAAAAACCGATGAAAGTCTGATAATATCGGATAATATAGAAATCACCGTGCTGGAAATTACCAAGGAACGGGTAAAAATCGGTATTTCCGCACCAAAGGACGTTAAAATAATCCGCAGCGAGCTTCGTGACGCACAGAATGCAAACCGTGAATCCTCAGAGGCTGTTTCACCCGATGCAATTCAGGCGCTGCTTAAGCTGAAAGAAAATCAGGGGGTATAAGCTATGGCTTCAAATTCAAATCTTCTCCGCATAAGCGGTATGAATTCGGGCTTTGACACCGAAGCAATGGTTAATGCGCTTACCGCAAACACCAAACTGAAAATAACCAAAAAGGAACGTCAGGTACTGAAATTACAGGCTCAGCAGGAGGCATACCGTGATATTATCACAAAAATGACCAATCTGCAGAACAAGTATTTCAACACCTTAAGCTCCTCCACAAACCTTAAGAGCACCTCCCTTTTCAGCAGATACAAGGCCAATTTATCGGTTAACGGAAGCGATACCGCTCCCGCAGGCGTTTCCGTTGTTTCGGGCGTAAACGCAAACGCAGGTACATATAAGGTAAAGGTAAACAACGTTGCCACAAGAACAACCTTTACATCAAAGTCCTTAAGCTCGGACACACAGATTGACCTGTCACAGTATTCCGGCGCAGAAAATGCAGGCAAGTCCTTCGGTATGACCATTACCGTAGGTACAAAGACAGAGGATATTGCCTTTAACGGCGGTGCAACAAAGGAAGAAACTATCGCAAACATCAATGCCGTGCTGAAGGACAGCTTCGGCTCAACCAACGCAGGTGACGGACTTGTTTCCATTGACGCAAACGGCGTTTTCTCCTCTACCTCAAAGACCTCCGTTGCAATCTCCAACGTCAGCAATATGAAGGACGCAGACAGCCTTGATATGACCTCCCTTGCAACAGGCAGAAACACCTTTACCTTCCGTGTCGGTACGGAAACAAAGACCGTTTCCTTCCAGACTGTTTCCGACGATTATTTCGACGATATGAAGGACGGAAACGGCGAAATTACCGATAAGTCCAAAAACTCCCTTTACGAGCAGGTAAGGGACGACCTTTACTCCTCAAAGTCCTACGAGCAGTATCAGAAGTGGCTTGAAACCGCCACAGACACCGATAAGGAGGCTCTCTTCCGGGAGGCTTACGACAAGGCGCAGAAGGAACAGTATCAGAGATACTACGACAAGGCTCTTGAAACCTCCAAAACCGCCGCTTACGCTAAGGCAGTCGAGGAGGGCGCAATTTCCGATGTTGAGGGCGACCCCAAATATGTAAGCTACGAGGATTGGGAGTACGATTTTGAAAGCACCGAGGACTTCACCAAGTTCAAGGACAATTACGAGGAAAACGAAAAGCTTGACCCCGATTTGTACAAGGGCGCAGCATACAGCGAGTCAAAGGCATACAAGGAGCTTATTTTCTCAAAGACCCTTTCAAAGGACGACTTTGACAGCACCGTTACAAATCAGGAAATCGTAAATCACTACAACACTTCAAATATGAGAAACAGCCTTGAGGCTGTAAAGTTCAGCGACGGCACAAAGCTCAGCGTTGAATTTGAAACAAGCGGCGACAAAATAACCGCCGCAAACATCACCGCCACAAGAACAACAGGCGAGGGCGACGCTCAGGTTACCGAGGACGTACAGTTTGCGGTTTCCTCAAAGGCAGGCAGCGCAAACTCAATGGGCACTACCGTTGCTTCAACCGCTACAATGGTTGCTTCCTCCACAAAGCTTTCCGAGCTGGGACTTACTCCAAACGAGGACGGAAAGTACAGCTTTACAATAAACGGCACCAAGCTTGAATTTGACGGCGATACCACAATCAAGAATATGATGAAGACGGTAAACGAGTCGGCGGCAGGGGTAACAATGTCCTTTACCACTCTCACAAACAGCTTCACCATTGCCACAAATGAATACGGCACAGGCGGCACCCTTGCCTTTGAGGACGGCGCAGAGGGACTGCTTGCAAAGCTTGGCATTGACGCCGCAACAGGCACGACCACACAGGGCTCAAACCTTGAAATAGAGGTAAACGGCGAAATAATCGAAACCGCTTCAAACTCCTTTACCGTTGACGGAACAACCTTCACCTTCAGCGCAGACTCTCAGGGCACAGAGTTCACAGCGGACGTTACCCGTGATTACAGCGACGCAATTGCCGCCGTAAAGAGCTTCGTTGAGGATTACAACCAGCTTATCAAGGACGTTTACGGCTATATCAGCGAAAAGCCCAACTCCAATTACTACTTCCTCACAGACGACGATAAGGAGGATATGGACCTTTCCGAAAAGCAGGAAGAAAAGTGGGAAACCATGGCCAAGAAGGGTATTCTCTACAACGACTCCGCTACAACAAGCATTATGTCAAAACTGAGAACATCCCTTTACCAGACCACAACTCTTGCGGACGGTTCAAGCTTCGGCCTTTTCTCAATGGGAATTACCACCTCCGACGACTGGACCAAGCACGGCACTCTTGTTCTTGACGAGCAGAAGCTTACGGAAGCCTTTGAAAAGAATGCAGACGCAATCGCAGAGCTGTTTGCCGATAAGGAAAAGGGCATTATGAACCAGTTCAACGCCGCTCTCGACTCTGCGGTTAAAACCACAGGCGAAAGAAAGGAAAAGGGTATCCTTGTTCAGAAGGCAGGCGTTGAGTCAACCTCCTCTGCAACGGACAACAGCATCTACGATGAAATAAAGAGCCTGAAAACTCTTATTTCCTCCTTGCAGGACAGATACGACAAGGAACAGGACAGATACTGGAAACAGTTCTCCAATATGGAATCGGCTCTCGGCAATCTTAACTCCCAGACATCATCGCTTACACAGCTTATGGGACAGTAATAATGCGGAAGGAATTAGATTATGGTAAACAATGCTTACTCTGCTTATAAAAAACAGTCCATTACAACAATGACCCCTATGGAAATTGTTGTGAAGCTTTACAGCGAAACCGAAAGACAGCTTAACAGAGCAATATATTTCATTGAGCAGAAGGATTATGAAAGCGCAAACCACGCTCTTGTAAAATCGCAGGATATTATAAATGCGCTCCGTTCGGTGCTTGATATGGACATTCCTATGTCAAAGAATTTAGACTCCCTTTATGATTATTTCAACAGAGAAATTCTCCGTGCAAATATGAAAAAGGATACCGAAATTATCAGGACGCTTCTCCCGATGATTGCGGAGCTCAAGGACGCATTCACACAGGTTGCGTCAATGACAAAGGAGCAGATGGAAGCTCAGGAACGCAGCAACAGAGCGGCAAGATAACATACGGGCGGAGCGAAAGTTCCGCCTTGACTTGTATAGAAAGGAAAATTATGAATCAGGAATTGCTGAAAGAAATTTCGGACTCCATTGAGGAAATGAATACGCTTTTTGAGCGGTGTATCGGGGTGACAAACAGGCTGTTTTACCTTGACGTTGAAAGCACCGTGGAGGAGCTTAATTCAACCGTTGAGGAGCGGGGAGAAATAATAAGCGCCCTTACAAAACAGAAGCAAGCGCTTAACGAAAGTATTGAAAAGCTGCCCGAAAATGAGCAGGAAACCCTGCGCTCCATAATAAGCGGCGGCTTCAACGCAAACCATATTCCCGAGGAGCTGAAGGAAATCAGAAGCGCCGCTATAAATATGCAGTCCCTTTACAGTCAGGTAATGGAGGGGGACAAAAGAGCCAACGAGCGTGTAAGAGCGGTACGCTCCGAGCTTAAGGACAAGCTTGAATCCCTTAATCAGGACAAGAAAAGGCTTGACTACTACTCCAATATGAATTACGGCGGCAAGCAGAAAACAGGCGGCTCCTTTGACAGCCAGACTTAACGAGGTAAACAATGTACATAGATTTTCACGTTCACGCATTCACGGATAATATAGCGGAAAGAGCAATGGCAAAGCTTGTAAGCGTTGCGGAATCCCCTGCCTACACCAACGGCACAGAGGCGGAAACAAGAGCAAGACTAAGGGAATGGGGAGTTGACTACGGAGTTTTGCTGCCCATTGCCACCAAGCCCACCCAGCAGGAAAATATCAACAACTGGGCGGCGGCGGTAAACCACGGCAATCTGATAAGCTTCGGCTCGGTTCACCCCTACGCCGAAAACGCCGTCCAAGAGGTGGAGCGCATAAAATCCCTTGGCTTAAAGGGAATAAAAATACACCCCGATTATCAGGGCGTATATCTTTTTGACAGCGCATGGGACAAGGTGTTTGAGAAATGCGGAGAGCTGGAGCTGCCTGTAATAATCCACATGGGCTTTGACCCCATTTCCCCGAAGGAGCATCACGCAATGCCATACGACCTTGCGGAAACGGCTAAGCGTTTCCCAAAGGTGAAATTCATAGGCGCACATCTTGGCGGAATGTTTGCGTGGGAAAGCGTAAGGAAGTACCTTGTGGGAATAAAGAACGTTTGGCTTGATACCGCCTTTACCGCCGGAATTATTGACGAAAAGCTTGCCCTTGACATAATAAAGGCTCACGGCACGGACCGTATCCTTTTCGCCAGCGACCTGCCGTGGCACCCGTCCTATATGGAAAAGGAGCTTGTTGAAAGGCTGCCCTTGAGCGACGATGAAAAGGACGGAATATTCTATAAAAACGCTGCGGAGCTGCTGGGGCTAAATATATAAGGCAATACCGCACATTTATTGTCGTGCGATTGTGCAGTGTTGCCATAATACTAATTCCTATACTAATCTCCTTACAGACAAAGACTATAGGTTGATTAGAACATAGAACAAGGCGTCGAGGCACAATTAACGGCTGACTAAAAGCGGAAAAAACTCCCACTGTATTAACAGCGGGAGAATTTTTTCAGTCTTTGTTATTTTCAACGGGAGCGGTGAATACTAAACCCGATGAAAGATTATGAACCTTTTTGCTTTCGGGCTTTTTGCCTACGGTTTTATCAACCGTTACGTCCTCTGCCGAATTTGTCTTGGTTTCCTTGACGTAATCCGGTAAAATCTTGCCTCGCATTATACGCAGCCCTGAGCCTTCATTGCTTCAGCAACCTTGAGGAAGCCTGCAATGTTAGCGCCTGCCATATAGTTGCCGGGCATACCGTATTCCTTTGCAGCCTCGTCGCAGGACTTGAAGATGCTTACCATAATGTTGTGGAGCTTTTCGTCAACCTCTTCGAATGTCCATGAAAGTCTTAAGCTGTTCTGTGACATTTCAAGACCTGATGTTGCAACGCCGCCTGCGTTTGCAGCCTTTGCAGGACCGTAAAGCATATTGTTGGCGAAGTAAACCTCGATTGCCTCGGGAGTTGAAGGCATATTAGCGCCCTCTGCAACAGCATAGCAGCCGTTCTTTGCGAGGATTGCAGCGCTTTCGCCGTCGATTTCGTTCTGTGTAGCGCAAGGAAGTGCAATGTCGCACTTGATTGTCCAGATGCCCTTGCAGCCTTCTGTGTAGGTAGCGTTCTTGTGGCTTGTTCTGCCAACGTATTCCTTGATTCTGCCGCGCTCAACTTCCTTGATCTGCTTAA
>CAMDZU010000033.1 GCA_945910715.1 uncultured Clostridia bacterium | reverse complement strand
AAGCACCCTGCCGCAAAGGTAATTATGTGCTCCGCAATGGGACAGGAGGCAATGGTTGTTGAAGCAATCAAGCTGGGCGCTTTAGACTTTATCGTAAAGCCCTTCAAGCCCGACAGAATTTTACAGACAGTTACAAAGATTCTGGGTTAAGCAAACAGAATATTTCGGAAAAAAGAGGGGGAGGCAGAATGTATAATTTTGTCCTTTACCTCTGATTTCTGATTTATAGGAATTTTTTCGGGGAACGTTGCTATGGAATTTATTCAGGTTGTGCTTTCGCTTATAGGCGTAATCGGTCTTATAATAGTTCTT
The DNA here is from genome assembly GCA_945910715.1 of uncultured Clostridia bacterium. Classification (GTDB taxonomy): domain Bacteria; phylum Bacillota; class Clostridia; order Oscillospirales; family Ruminococcaceae; genus Ruminiclostridium_E. The sequence continues at coordinate 8,979 of CAMDZU010000033.1, read as the reverse complement.
CTTTACGGCTTGCGGAAGCTTACAAAGCGTGTTTCCGTAATCGGCGGCAGCAGGCTTAAGGTCCTTGACCGCATAAGCGTTGGCCGTGACGGAATGGTGCTTGTAATAAGCGTAAGCGGAAAGCTTATGGTAATAGGAGCGACCCCCAACCACATTGAAAAAATATGCGACATTGAAATGAGCGAGGAGGAATACACCGCTCAGAGTGCAAATACGCCTGCCGAGGGCAGCTTTCTTGCCGCCCTTTCCACGGTAATAGCAAACAAAAAGGCTGAAAAAGCAGGCGATTCGGACAAGCCGCCGAGGGAGGACGGAAACGACAATGATAAAGACCTTCATTGAGGCATTCCGCCTTTACATAGAGCAGAAGCGCAGAAAGCTTTCTCCGCCCCCGACGCTCAATAACGGCAGAAAAACGGGCGAATACAGAAAGCTTTGCATTAAATTTGCAGCTTCCCTCGGAGTAACTGTTCTGCTGCTTTGCACCTCATTTACGGTTTACTCCTTTGCGGAGTCGGCTGACAGCAGCGCTTCCTCAAGTACTTCAACGGGGCTTGTTGAAACAAACGAGAACGACTCCGAATCGGCAATACTTGAAACAAATCCCGACGCAGAGGCAATGCCCGAGGACAACTCGGTGCTGTACGACCTTATAGGCGTTGACGGGTCCCAGCCTCTTGAGATAATACTGCTTATAACCATATTATCCCTTGCGCCGTCTATACTCATAATGATGACCTGTTTTACAAGGCTCATTATAGTTTTCTCCTTCCTCAGAAACGCAATGCAGACACAGTCCACGCCGCCGAACCAAATTTTGACGGGACTTGCATTGTTCCTCACCATATTCATTATGTGGCCTGTTTTCACAGAAATAAACGAGGTTGCCTATCAGCCCTACTCACGAGGAGAAATCACCACCATGGAGGCGGTGGAAAAGGCGGGCGAGCCACTTAAAACATTTATGTTAAAGCAGACCAGCAACAAGGATATGAAGTTTTTCCTTGATTTGCAGAACAGGGTAATTTACACCGAGGAAACGGTGGATTCGGAAAATCCCGTTGCCGCAAACGTTGAGGAAATAACCCTTGTGAACTATCAGGAGCAGCTTGGCTTCGAGGTGGTTATCCCCGCCTTTATCGTAAGCGAGCTGAGCCGTGCTTTCCAGATGGGCTTTATGCTGTTTATACCGTTCCTTATTATAGATATTGTAGTATCCTCTACCCTTATGGCAATGGGTATGATGATGCTGCCGCCTGCGATGATTTCCATGCCCTTCAAGATAATGCTTTTCGTGCTTGTAAACGGCTGGGAAATGCTCATAGGCACTCTTGTAAATTCGTTCAATATGTAGCAGAAAGGAGTAATGGCAAATGACGCAGGACCTTGTAATGGAAATTTTCACAGCGGCACTTACTCTTGCGTTCAGGCTTGCTCTGCCCGTACTCCTTGTGGCAATGCTGGTGGGTCTTATAATCGCCATTCTTCAGGCGGCGACCCAGATTCACGAGCAGACACTTACCTTTGCGCCCAAAGCGGTTGTGGTGGCGCTGGCAATACTGGCGCTGGGACCCTGGATGTGCAACCAGTGCATTGACTTTATGAACTACATATTCTCTCTGATGGCAAGTACGGGTCTGTAAAATGGAACTTAACGATATATGGAACTTAATCGTATATAACTTTTACGGCTTTATTGTGGTAATTGCAAGAATATCGGGAATATTCACCTTTAACCCCATTTTCAGCCGTGCCAACGTGCCGAACCGTGTTAAAATGGGAATTACGGTAGTGCTTTCTGTACTGGTTTTAGGTATGCTTGGCAATAACACGGGCTATATTCCCGCAAGCCTGCCCGATTTTGTCTTTACCCTGCTGAAAGAAACGGCAATCGGCTTGGTGCTTGGCTTTTTCACCAACCTTATGCTGACCGTGTTCATTTACGCAGGCGAAATGATAGACAATCAGATAGGTCTTGCAATGGCAAAGGCAATGGACCCAAGCACGGGTATTCAGATGCCCGTTTTCGCAAACGTTTACTACTATATTTTTATATTATATTTCTTTCTGACGGGAGGGCATTTAAGCTATATAAAGCTGTTTGCAACCTCCTACGACGTACTTCCCATAGGCTTCTCCTTCGGGGCGCAGACGGTAAATCTCACCTACACCATTGTGCAGTATTTCGGCACAGTGCTTACCCTTGCGGTAAAGTTTGTGCTGCCCATTGTGGCGGTGGAGCTTATTGTGGAATTCTGCATAGGCGTAATGATGAAAGCGGTGCCTACAATTCAGGTTTTCGTAATCAACTTCCAGCTGAAAATACTTGTAGGTCTTGTAATGCTCATTGCCTGCGCCGCACCAATGTCAGACTTTATCGAAGAGCTTATGGGCATACTTTTCGCAAACCTTACAAGCGCCGTTTCCTTAATGGGAGCATAGGGGGGATTTAATTGGCAGGCGAAGAAAAAACCGAAAAAGCCACCCCGAAAAAGCGCCGTGATATGCGTGAAAAGGAGGGCAGCGTTCTCCAGAGCAAGGAGGTTGGCGTTGCTGTTTCCGTACTGGGCTTATTTGCAGGACTTGGAGTTTTAGCACAGTATATGTTCCAAATGCTGATGAACTGCCTTTCCTCAATGATTTCAAACGTGGGAAAGGAAATAACCCCAAGCGTTGAATTTTTCTCGGCAATGGCTCTTGAAATAGTAAAAATATGCGTTCTTGTTATAGGCCCTATCTGCGCTGTGGGAATTATAATAACCATTCTCCCCGTAGTGGCACAGACAAAGGGACTTTTCACCACCAAGGCGCTCCGCCCTAAATTCTCACGGCTTAACCCCCTTGAGGGAATTAAAAAGCTGTTTTCCCTTGAATCTGTTGTGGGCATTGTAAAGGGACTTATTGAGGTAACGGTAATCGCCGTTATTGTCTTTACCCAGATAGAGGGACGGCTTAGGGAAATAGTGCGGCTTATTGATACAGAGCCAATACAGGGCGTCGCCTACACGGCGCAGTCTGTTTTCGATATAGTAATGCTTATTGCAGTCGTCCTTGTGTTTGTCGCCGCAGGAGATTATGTTTTCCAGTGGTGGCAGTTCGAGAAAAAGCTGAAAATGTCCAAGCAGGAAATAAAGGACGAATACAAGCAGACCGAGGGAGATCCCCAGATAAAAAGCAAAATCAAGCAAAAGCAGCGTGAGATTTCGCAGGCCCGAATGATGGACGAGGTACCAAAATCGGACGTTGTAATCAGAAACCCTACTCACTATGCGGTTGCGCTGAAATACGACCCCACAATCGCAACCTCCTCGCCGAGAGTTGTTGCAAAGGGCGCTGACGCTCTTGCAATGAAGATTATCGAGGTTGCGGAGCAGAACGATGTGTATATTACCGAAAACCGACCCCTTGCAAGGGCGCTTTACGAGTCGGTGGACGTAGGAAAGGAAATTCCGCCCGAAATGTTCAGGGCGGTAGCGTTGGTGCTTACGGAAATGTATGCGGCAAAGGGAACAATGCCGGATATTCCGCAGGAGGCGCTGAAGAAACGAAACTAAACGGAGGGACAGCAAATGTTGAAAAAAATACTCAGCAATATGTTTGCTGTCTTTGTTATTGTAATAATCCTTGCAATCATCATTCCGCTGAACGGAATATGGAACGGCGCTCTCCTTGATTTCCTGCTGATACTGAACATTTCATTGTCGCTGGTTATCCTGCTTATCACTATGTACATAAAGGAGCCGCTGGACTTCTCCATTTTCCCCACAATACTGCTTATTACAACGGTATTCCGACTTGCCCTTAACATTTCAACAACACGAGGAATTTTAAGCAGCGGCTATGCGGGAGCGGTAGTTGCCACCTTCGGCGAATTCGTAATGGCCGGCGACGCAGTTGTAGGCTTTATCATCTTTATAATTATCGTACTTGTAAACTTCCTTGTAATCACCAAAGGCTCGGAGCGTGTATCCGAGGTTGCTGCAAGATTTACCCTGGACGCAATGCCCGGTAAGCAGATGGCGATAGACGCCGACCTTAACACAGGAGCAATTACCGACGAGGAAGCCAAGATAAGACGAGCCAACGTACAGCGTGAATCCGACTTTTTCGGAGCTATGGACGGTGCTACCAAGTTCGTAAAGGGCGACGCCATTATCTCCATTATCACCGCCCTTATAAACCTTATCGGCGGCGCAGTAATCGGCATGGTAAACGGCGGCGACTTCTCCACAATTTTAAGCACCTACTCCCTTGCAACGGTAGGCGACGGTCTTTGCTCCCAGATTCCTGCTCTTATGATTTCCGTTGCAACAGGTATGGTCGTAACAAGAACAGCAAGTCAGGGCTCCTTCAACGACGACGTAAAAAGGCAGTTCACACAGAACCCCATCGTTCTGAGAATTACGGGTATTGTGGTAATCGCCCTTATGCTTATTCCCGGCTTCCCCAAGCCTATTCTGCTTATAATCGGCGCTGCACTTATCGTATTCAGCCTTCTCCTTTCAAGGAATCAGAAGGCGGAGCTTGCGGAGGCGCAGGCGGCTGCTGAAAGGAAGCAGCTTGAGGAAATGCGGAACTCCTCGGCGGTGGGGGACAACGAATATTACCGTGACATTGACAACGTGTTCAAGCTGCTTAACGTGGAGCAGATTGAAATGGAGTTCGGCTATTCCCTGCTTCATCTTGTAGATGAAAAAAGCGGCGGCAACTTCATTGACCGTGTTGTTCTTTTCAGAAAGCAGTTCGCTCTTGAAATGGGTATGGTAATTCCCTCGGTGCGAATGAGGGACAATCCCGAAATAAACCCCAACCAGTACGTTATCAAGATAAAGGGCGAGGAGGTTGCAAGAGGAGAAATCCTCGTTGACCACTATCTTGCGCTGGATAACGGGGACGTTACCGCCCCTGTTGAGGGCATTGACACAATCGAGCCTGCTTTCGGTATTCCCGCAAGGTGGATAAGCGAGGACAAAAAGGTTATGGCGGATATTGCAGGCTATACCCTTATCGACCCGGTTTCCGTAATGATAACCCACCTGTCCGAGGTAATCAAGCAGCACTGCTACGAGATACTTACAAGACAGGACGTAAACACAATGGTGGAAAACCTCAAAAAGACCAATCCTACCGTGGTGGAGGACGTTATACCAAATCCCGTTTCGGTTGGCTATCTCCAGAAGGTGCTTTCAATGCTGCTTAAAGAGGGTATCCCCATCCGTGACCTTGAAACAATTATCGAGTCCCTCGGCGACCATACAAACGTGCTGAAGGACATTGACGTTGCGGTGGAATACGTCCGTCAGGCGCTTAAGCGTACAATCACAAGGCGCTTTGCCGAGGGCAATTCACTCAGAGTTATCACCATTGACCCACGGGTTGAGGATATGATAATGGCAAGCGTGAAAAAGTCCGACCAGGGCAGCTACCTTTCAATGGACCCCGACACAATCAACAGGATTACGGGCAGAGCCACAGAGGAAATCGACAAGGTAAAGGATGTAATACCAACGGTAATCGTCCTTACCTCCCCAATAGTAAGAGTTTATTTCAAGAAGCTTATCGACCAGTTTGTACAGGGAATAACGGTGCTTAGCTACGCAGAAATAGACAACACAACGCAAATCCAGTCCATAGGCAACATCACAATATAAAGGAGGCGGAAATATGGCAGCCGACCCAATGGAATCCTTCATTGAATATAAGGCAACGGGAAATGTAAATCTGCGCAACGAAATAGTGCTGAAATACATGGACATTGTCAGGTTTACCGCCGTTTCCCTCCGAAACACCTACGCAAAATACGCAGACAGCGAGGACGTTATCAACGAGGGTGTTATCGCCCTCATAAACGCTGTTGACAGCTTCGACCCCCAAAGGGGAGTAAAGTTTGAAACCTACGCAAGCCTGAAGGTGCGTGGAGCCATAATCGACTTTGTGCGAAAGCAGGACTGGGTGCCCCGTCAGGTAAGACATTTCAGCAAAGAGCTTGACAACGCTTACAATGAGTTATACAATAGATTAGGGAGGACTCCCGCCAACAGCGAGCTTGCGGAATATATGGAAATTTCCCCCGAAAGGCTGTCAAAAATGATGGCGGATATGTCGGGAGCAATGACCCTTTCCTTTGAGGAGCTGCTGTACGAGGACAACTTCGAGAATTTCGGCGAAACGGACTATGCGGACAAGGAGCTTTACGAAAAAGAATTAAAGCAGATTCTCGCCGAGGAAATCGACCGCCTTAACCCGAAGGAAAAGCAGGTGGTTGCGCTGTACTATTATGAAAAGCTGAAATTCAGCGAAATCGCAAAGGTGCTTGGCGTAACCGAATCAAGAGTATGCCAGATACATTCAAAGGCGATTTTACAGCTTAAACGGAGAATACAGGAATATCTGAACAAATAAACCCACTTTCTGAAAGGACGAAAAATGCTCAGAGGATTTTATAACGTAGCCCAGGGAATGATAAACAAGCAGAGAGAGCTTGACGCAATCTCAAATAACGTTTCAAACATCAACACCGCAGGCTACAAAAAGGACGAAATCGTTACAAACACCTTTATGGAGGAGCTTATTCTTGTAAGCGGAAGAACGAAAACTTCGGGAACCTTTCTCCAGACCTATGCCGACAGCAGCAAGACCAATTTAGAGCAGAGCAACTTTGAATACACCGAAAGCCGCTTTGATATGGCGATTTACGGCAACGTGTACTTCAACATAATGACCCCCGGCGGCAACCTGTATCAGACCCGAAACGGACAGTTTACCCTTGACGACGAGGGATATTTAAGCCTTGGGGCAGAGGGACGGGTGCAGGGCGAAAACGGGGATATTTACCTTGGAAACGACGATTTCGTGGTAGATGTTGAGGGAAATATCGTAAACGACAACGGCCCCGTGGATAAGCTGCTGCTTACATATATTCCCCCTGAGGCAGACGTTGAGAAAATCGGAAACAATCTGTTTTCCTACGATGGCGACGAAGCCTTGCCCGAGGGTGAGCTGTACGACATAATTCAGGGCGCCTTTGAAAAATCCAACGTGGACGGAAACAAGGAAATCACTCAGGCAATGGAGGCTCAGCGCCTTTATGAAGCCAACAGCAAGATACTGAAATATATTGACGCAATCAACTCCAGCGCACAGGAAATCGCAAAGCTGTAATAAGGAGATAACAAGATGAATATTGCATTCTATTCAGCCGCAGCGGGAATGATTACCCAGCAGGACGGACTTAACATATACTCCAACAATATCGCCAACGTAAACACCGTTGGCTACAAGGCGCTGCGCCCGAGCTTCGCCGACTGCATTTACACAATACAGCGTGAAACCGAGCCGGAATGGCAGACAGGCCACGGCGCTTATGTAAACAAGACCGACTTTATGTGGGAGGAGGGCGGCTTTAACGAAACGGGACAGCAGCTTGACTTTGCCCTGCCAAACTCCGACTTTTTCATGGTTCTTGACGGCAGAGGAAACACCTTCCTTACCCGTGACGGCTCCTTTGAGATTACGCAGGTTGAGGACCACTGGGAGCTGGTAAACGGCAACGGGGAATTTGTCCTTGACTACGAGGGCAACCACATTATCGTCCCCTTTGAAACAGAGGAAAAGCAGCAGGAAATCCTTGACGAGGAGGGCAACCCTGTTCTTGACGAGGAGGGCAATCCCACCTACGAAACGGTACAGGCTGAAACCAACATTATCGACTACAACACCCTTACGGATATGATAGGGGTTTATTCCGTTCCCAACAACTACGGACTTATGCAGTCAAACGGAAACCATTTCCTTGTAACCGCACGTTCGGGAGAGGCTACTCCTAATCCCGACAGCCACAAGCTGAGAACCTATCTTGAAATGTCCACCGTTGACCTTGCGGCGGATATGGTGCATATAATAGAAAGCCAGCGTGCCTATCAGCTTAACGCAAAAATCGTCCAGACCGCAGACGAAATGCAGAGTATTGCAAACAATCTGAGAGGTTAAGGGGCAATCTGATAAATAATTGTCACTTTTTTCTGTAAAAATATAGATTTTCTTCCGATTTTATGTTATAATTAAGGGGAGGGCAACACTATGACTTTGAAAAAATACGAAGACCTGACCGCCGTGCACCTTGACGTGCTGAAGGAAGTGGGCAATATCGGCTCGGGCAACGCCTCCACCGCCCTTTCCGCAATGATAGGAAAAAACGTGCTTATTGAAATGCCAAAGGTTAAGCTTCTTGATTTTCAGGACGCAATCGACCAGGCAGGAGGCGCCGAAACCGTAATCGCAGGTATTCTGGTGCGGTTAAGCGGCGACATTGACGGAATGATACTGTTCCTCATTGAACAGGAATTTGCGGAAATAATCATCAAGACCTTTTTCGGCAAGGAGCATATCGACCTGCTTGCCCTTGATGAAAACGACGTTTCCACCCTTTCCGAAATAGGAAATATTATGGCAAGCTCCTATGTGGGCGCAATTGCCCAGCTTGCAGGAATACAGATAAACGTTGAAGCTCCCTCCTTTACCGCCGATATGCTTGGCGCAGTAATGAGCGTGCCTGCCATTGAATTCGGCGAGGTAAGCGACAAGCTGCTGTTTATCGACAAATCCCTTAAAATAGACGACGTAAGCGTCAAGTCAAATATGATGCTGATACCTACTGTTGAGTCGCTTGCAAAGCTGCTTGGGAAGCTGGGTGTTGAAGCATGAGCGAAAAACTGACAATCGGCATTTCCGACTGGAAGATATGCCGCAGTCCCGATGTGCTTGTTACATACGCCCTTGGCTCATGCGTGGGAATATGCCTTTACGACAAGGTTACAAGAATTGCGGGACTGTCCCATATAATGCTGCCCGACAGCAAATCAATAGTCTTCGATACCAACCTTAACCGAATGAAATTCGCCGATACAGCCATTGTGGATATGTATCAGAAAATGGTAGCAAGCGGCGCAAGCCCCTCAAGGCTTACCGAAAAAAATGCAG
>CAMDZU010000032.1 GCA_945910715.1 uncultured Clostridia bacterium | reverse complement strand
GATCAGACCGATACCATTTACGAGCTTATGGACAAGCAGCAGACCTTTGAGCAGGCGCTCCGCACAAGAGAATTTGAGGACGACAAGCCAAATTACACTCCCCGCATTTCGGGCATTATCCACGCAGGACAGGGCGAAATGAATTTTGCAATGTCAATCCTCAAAAGCGCTGAGGGCGACCCCTCCTCCTGCGAAAGATACACCTATGCCTACACAAATCCGTCAGCAGGCAAGGGCAGATTTATTCACACCTATTCAGGTGACGAAACGGAGCAGAACGGCGTTCGCAGACTGCCAAGCTTTGAGGGCGAGCCAAAAATCGTTGAAATTCCCGATATGGCAATCGACCAGCTTACAGACTATATCTGGAAGAACCTTAACTCCGACAACAAGGTTTCTCTGTTCGTAAGATATATCGACATTGAAACAGGCAAGTACGAATCAAGAATTGTAAACAAGAATGTAAAGTAATGAAAGGAAAAGGTGCAAAATGAAGGAACTTGAACTAAAATACGGCTGTAACCCAAATCAGAAGCCCTCACGCATTTTTATGGAGGGCGAGGGAGAGCTGCCTATCGAGGTGCTTAACGGCAAGCCCGGCTACATCAACTTTATGGACGCATTCAACGGCTGGCAGCTGGTAAAGGAATTAAAGGCTGCAACAGGACTTCCTGCCGCAACCTCTTTCAAGCACGTTTCTCCTGCAGGCGCAGCAGTGGGTCTGCCACTGTCCGATACGCTGAAGAAGATTTACTGGGTAGATGATTTAGGGGAGCTTACACCCCTTGCAAGCGCTTACGCAAGAGCAAGAGGCGCAGACAGAATGTCCTCCTACGGCGATTTTATCGCATTATCGGACGTTTGCGACGCATGCACCGCAAAGATGATTCAGCGAGAGGTTTCCGACGGCGTTATCGCTCCGGGCTATACAGACGAGGCTCTTGAAATTCTCAAAAGCAAGAGAAAGGGTACATACAACATCATCAAGATTGATGAAAACTACAAGCCTGCTCCCATCGAGCGCAAGCAGGTTTTCGGCATTACCTTTGAGCAGGGCAGAAACGAACTTGTAATTGACGATAACCTTTTCGCAAACGTTGTTACAGACAACAAGAACATTCCCGAAAACGCAAAGAGAGATCTTGCAATTGCAATGATTACTCTGAAATACACACAGTCCAACTCTGTTGCTTATGTCTGCGACGGTCAGGCAATCGGTATCGGCGCAGGTCAGCAGTCAAGAATCCACTGCACCCGTCTTGCAGGCACAAAGGCTGACAACTGGTATCTCCGTCAGTCGCCGCAGGTAATGGGACTTCAGTTTGTGGATACAATCAGACGTGCAGACCGTGACAACGCAATCGACCTTTACATCGGCGAGGACTATATGGACGTGCTTGCAGACGGCGCTTGGGAAAACATTTTCAAGGTTAAGCCTGCTGTTTTCACAAGAGAGGAAAAGCGTGCTTGGCTTGATACAATGAAAGGCGTTGCTCTCGGCTCGGACGCATTCTTCCCATTCGGCGACAATATCGAGCGTGCTCACAAGAGCGGCGTTGAATATATCGCACAGCCGGGCGGCTCAATCCGTGACGATAACGTTATAGAAACCTGCAATAAGTACGATATTACAATGGCGTTTACAGGTATCCGTCTGTTCCACCACTGATACCTTTAGAAAGGCAAGGTAAAAAATGGCTTTATGCAGCGAGGTTTACCCAAAGCTTTTTGAATATCTCACAAGCAAAAAGGGCGTTGAAACCGATTTTGTTGAAAGCTGCAACTGGAGGCGGTTTACAGTAGGCGGCAAGCTTTTTGCCGCCGTTTGCGCCGACGGGACGGAAAAGGCGGTGCTTTGCGTAAAAGCCCCCGCAGATTACAATGAAACCGTAAGACAGCTCCACAGCGACATTAACGAAAGCAGCTATAACTATAAAAGCAAGTGGAATGAAATTAAGCTTACGGGCAGTGTACCCTACGAGGTGGTTGCGGATATGTGCGACAGAGGCTATCATCAGACCCTTTACAGACTGCCGAAAAAGCTCCGCAATGACATTCTGGAGGAGTATCTGTGATAAATTTTGTGTTTTTCGTTGTAATGATTATTCTTCATTACAGCAAAAAGGTACGGCTTTCAAGTCTGTGGGTAATGATAATCACGGTTTGTCTGCTGTCCTTCGATATATGGAGCATTACCGCAATATTCAGCGTTCAGACCCTTGCAGCGAATATTATGGGCATTTTGACCTCGCTGGCAGGCTTGTATGCTTTCGTCTATCAGAACATTTACCCCTCGGATAACTGGTCCTTCAACAGGTACTACACCGAAAAAGCCAAAAAGCTTATTGGCGGCAGACGGCTTATTATTTCGGGACTTTGCGGCACAATTGCAGGAGTTGTCTGCTCCGCAGTCGGAATAGCTCTGTTATCTGCAATAGGAATAAGCATTTTCGGTATGGAAACGGACGCCCTTTCCGCCGTCACAATTGCAACAGCGGGAATGAATTTTATTTTCGGCATACTGGGAGCTGCAGTGGCGATGGTTATTGCGGTTTTCGGATTGGGAGCGTTTCTGTTGGGCGACATTATGCTTACCAACGGGCTTATAAGAAGCCACCTTGCTTTATACGCAAAATCGGACAGGAAAGCGGCTGCCATTGTGCTTTCCTCCGTGCCCCTTGTCAATATTGTTTATGCGTTTTTCTGCCTTAAGGAGTCAAAGGGACAGCTGAGGGCGGAGGAACTTTACGCAGAGGAATTAGCAAAAAGGAGAATATAAATGAACATTCTTGTTGTAGGCGGAGGCGGACGTGAGCACGCAATTATCCGTGCCTTAGCCAAATCCCCAAAGGTAGATAAAATTTACGCAGCCCCCGGAAACGGCGGCATTTCAAGACTGGCACAGTGCTTTGACTGCAAGGCAACGGACATTGAGGGCGTTGTGGCTCTTGCAAAGGAGTTAAAGCCCGACTATGTTTTTGTCGCACCTGACGACCCGTTGGTAATGGGAATGGTTGACAGGCTTAACGAGGCAGGCTTCAAAACCTTTGGTCCAAAGGCAAACGCAGCTATTTTAGAGGGCAGCAAGGTGTTCTCCAAGGCGCTTATGAAGAAATACGGAATACCCACCGCAGGCTATGAAACCTTTACCGACGCTGAAAAGGCAATCGAGTACATAAAGGAACAGAACAGCTATCCTGCCGTTATCAAGTGCGACGGACTTGCTCTCGGAAAGGGCGTAATTATCGCAAAGGACTTCGACGAGGCAAAGGACGCTGTAAACTCAATGCTTCTTGACCACAAGTTCGGCAAATCGGGAAACGAAATCGTTGTTGAGGAATTTCTCACAGGCCCCGAGGTAACTGTACTTGCATTCACAGACGGCAAGACGGTTAAGCCTATGGTAAGCTCAATGGACCACAAGCGCGCTTACGACAACGACCAGGGACTTAACACGGGCGGTATGGGTACAATTGCGCCGAATCCCCTTTACACTGCGGAATATCAGGCTGAATGTATGGAGAAAATTTTCCTGCCTACAATCAAGGCAATGGAAAAAGAGGGCAGACCTTTCAAGGGCTGTCTGTACTTCGGACTTATGCTGACTCCAAAAGGCGCAAAGGTAATCGAGTATAACTGCCGTTTCGGCGACCCGGAAACACAGGTTGTTTTGCCACTCCTTGAAACCGATTTAGTGGATATTATGGAAGCAATCTGGGAAGAAAAGCTGGATAGCCTTGACATCAAGTGGAGCGGAAAATCCTGCGCCTGCGTTGTAATGGCAAGCGGCGGATATCCCGAAAAGTACGAAACGGGCAAGGAAATCACAGGCATTGACCCAGAGGGACAGACTGAGGCTGACGCCTTTGTTTATCATGCAGGCACAAAGCTTGCTGACGGAAAATACCTTACGGCAGGGGGCAGAGTTTTGGGAGTTACCGCCGTCGGGGATAATCTCAAAGAGGCTCTTGACAAGGCTTACGGGGCTGTGGGAAAAATCAGCTTTGATAAGGCTCATTTCCGCAAGGATATAGGTCAGCGTGCATTAAAGGGTTGAGCAAAGAGCAAAAATGATTAACAGCACCTCCCTGTTTCAGAATACGGGAGGTGTTTTTATGCAATTTTTTACATTACCGCTAAAATAAATGGATTTTTGCAGTAAAATAGACAAAATTTGAAAAAAGCTATTGCGTAAATTGCAAAAAGTATATATAATAAGAGGTAAAGTTTATTGCTTATAAAGAGAAAGGACAATTAAAAATGAAATTCAGAAGAATTGTAGCAGGCGTGCTTGCAGCAGCAGCCTGCGGTGTAATGATGGCAGGCTGTGGCGGAAACACAGCAGACAGCGGAACAACAGACAGCTCCGCAGCAGGCGGCAAGCTTATTATGGCAACAGAGCCGGGCTTTGCTCCTTATGAGTACATTGACGGCAGCGAGGTTGCAGGTATCGACGTTGATATTGCAAACGCAATCGCAAGCGAGCTTGGTATGGAGCTTGAAATCCAGCAGATGGACTTTGACGGCGCACTTCTTGCAGTTCAGCAGGGCAAGGTTGACTTTGCTGCAGCAGGTATTTCCATTACTGATGAACGCAAGGAGGTTATGGACTTCTCAATCGAGTACGCTACTTCAAAGCAGGTTGTAGTTGTTCTCAAGGACGCAGGCATCATCAACACTCCTGCCGACATCAAGGACGGCACAAAGGTTGCTGTTCAGCAGTCCACAGTTGCAGATTTCTATGTAACAGACGACTTAGGCTTTGAGCCGCTCCGCTACACAAAGTACATTCAGGCAGCGGAAGACCTTAAGAACAACAAGGTTGACTGCATAATCATGGACGAGCTTCCTGCAAAGGAAATGGTTAAGGCAAACGATACTCTCACAATCCTTGACGAGGAAGTATTCACAGATAAGTACGCAATCGCATTCCGGAAGGGCAACACAGAGCTTGAGGACAAGGTTAACAAGATTCTTGAAAAGCTTATTGCCGACGGCAAGATTGACGAATTTACACTCAAGCACACAACAGGCGACGCAGAATAATTGAAGCAAAAAGGCGGGCGGCGGCATTATGCCTCTGTCCGCTTTATTTGTACGGAGGAAAAACATTGGACATTTTTTCTGGGGTAGGAGAATTTTTTCTCGGAATCTGGAACGCAATCGACAAGGCGCTTATAAGGGATAACCGCTATGAATATTATCTTGGCGGTATTTCAAACACGCTGATAATCTCCCTTTTTGCTGTTCTTTTAGGCTTTCTTATCGGCGTTCTCATTGCAGTAATCAAGTTTCTTTGCAGCAGGAAAAAGCATATCGGCTTTCTTGCCAAAATATGCGACCTGTACGTTTTTGTAATAAGAGGCACTCCTGTGCTTGTACAGCTGCTTCTGATAAACGCAATATTTTTCTGCTACCGTGACGCAAACACCCTTCTTGCGGCAATTGTCTGCTTCGGTATCAACTCGGGCGCTTACGTTGCGGAAATTGTCCGTGCAGGTATTGAGTCTATCGACAAGGGGCAAATGGAAGCAGGACGCTCGCTGGGTCTTAGCAGCGTTCAGACAATGCGGCTGATTATTCTGCCTCAGGCAATCAAGAATATTCTTCCCGCTTTAGGCAACGAGTTTATCGTCCTTGTAAAGGAAACCTCCATTGCAGGCTATATTGCAGTTACCGATATTACAAAGGCGGCTCAGTATATCGGCTCGAAAACCTACGATATAATTACTCCTCTGCTTATTGCAGCGGCGTTTTATCTCATACTTGTTTTTGTGCTGACAAAGCTGCAGAGGCTGCTTGAAAGGAGGTTCGGCAAGAGTGATAGACGTTAAGGGACTTACAAAGTCATTTGGCAAATTAGACGTACTCAAGGGAATTGACGAGCATATCTACAAGGGCGAAAAGGTGGTTATTATCGGTCCGTCAGGTTCGGGAAAAAGTACCTTTCTCCGCTGTCTTAACCTGATGGAAACTCCGACAGGGGGCGAAATTATCGTTGAGGGGGAATCCATTACCGACCCAAAGGCAAACGTTAATCTTATCCGCAGAAAAATGGGAATGGTATTCCAGCACTTCAATCTTTTCCCACACATGACGATACTGAGAAACATTACTCTTGCGCCTACAACCCTTAAGCTGATGACCGGGGAAGAGGCGGACAAGACGGCAATGGAGCTGCTTGAACGTGTTGGACTTGCGGACAAAGCGGATTCCTATCCCAATATGCTTTCGGGCGGACAGAAGCAGCGTATTGCAATAGTAAGAGCTCTTGCAATGAAGCCTGACGTAATGCTTTTCGACGAGCCAACCTCCGCTCTCGACCCCGAAATGGTAGGAGAGGTTCTTGACCTTATGAAAACCCTCGCAGAGGACGGAATGACTATGGTGGTTGTTACTCACGAAATGGGCTTTGCAAGAGAGGTTGCGTCAAGAGTGCTGTTTATGGACGACGGACAGGTTGTTGAGCAGGCGTCTCCCGAGGAATTTTTCTCAAACCCAAAAAGTCCAAGACTTAAGGACTTCCTTTCAAAGGTGCTGTAATGACAGAGATAAGATATGTTCAGGCTGATGACAGGGCTTTCTGGCACAGCCTCGATAAGCATCTGCCGCAGTCGGAATTTGACGAAAAGGTACGCAGCAAAAGGGGATATGTTTTATCCGAAAACGGCAAGCCCGTGGGACTGCTGAGGTACAATCTGTTCTGGGACGATACCCCGTTCTGTACAATGCTTTATGTTGACCCTAGCTGTCAGGGCAGGGGCTACGGAAAAGCGCTTGTGGAATACTGGGAAGCGGATATGAAGTCGCTGGGCTACGGAATGGTAATGACCTCAACCCAATCGGACGAAACCGCACAGCATTTTTACAGGAAGCTTGGCTACAAGGACGGCGGCGGATTTGCTGTTGATATCAAGGGCTATGAGCAGCCGCTGGAAATAGTATTTTTAAAAGCTTTATAATAGCAAAAAAACTCCGATACTTTCGTATCGGAGTCAGACTGTCGATAAACCCACGCACCGCAAAAATGCAGGTTCAAAGTGATAACAAAATTTTTTCACAGATATCATTGCTTTTTATTTCCGCAGCCGTAAAACGGCTGCGGAAATGCATTTTTGCTTACTGCGTCAACGCTCCCTTGACGTACCTTTGTACGCCTGTCGGGAGCGTTTCCTTGTCTGCGTGTGTTTCTCGAAGTCTTCAGCTTGTCGAAAAATACTTTTTCGACAAGCTGAAACCTCCGATACTTTCGTATCGGAGTTTTTTTAATCGGGTATAACCTTTATTTCCTTTTTGTAAATCCTTATCATAAACAAAATGCTTGCTATTACCGAAAAGCCCTCGGCAATGGGATACGCCAGCCATACAAGGTTAACATCTCCCGACAGCGACAGCAGATAGGCAACAGGAAGAATTAGCACAAGCTGTCTTACAACCGACACGATAAGGCTCATAATGCCGTTTCCGAGAGCCTGGAACATTCCCGAGGTAACAATGCCGAATGCAGCAAAAATAAAGCTTAAGCTGATTATGCGCAGAGCGGGAGCACCAAGCTCAATAAGCTCGGGAGTGGGGTTGAACATAGTAATCAGTACATCAGGTATCAGGTGGAAAACCAGCGTGCCTGCCGCCATAATTATTGCGGCATACATAACAGACAGCTTGAAGGTCTGCATAATGCGCTTTTTCTTCTGTGCTCCGTAGTTGTAGGACACAATGGGTATCATGCCGTTGTTAAGTCCGAAAACGGGCATAAACACGAAGCTTTGCAGCTTGAAATATACGCCTAAAACCGTTGCGGCGGTGGCGTTCATTCCGATAAGTATAATGTTCATACCGAAATTCATTATGGAGGTAATGGAAACCATAATGATAGACGGGATACCTACGGAATAAATGCGTTTTATCGCCTTGCCCGAGGGTCTGAACTTTCTGAAATCAAGGTTTATTTCACGGTTTTTCTTTACGTTTAATATTACACCCAAAACGGCGGCGATAATCTGACCGATAACCGTTGCGTAAGCCGCTCCCGCAATTCCCATAGCAGGAATGCCAATCCAGCCGAAAATCAGTATAGGGTCCAGTATAATGTTGATTATTGCGCCTGTTGCCTGAGTAATCATTGAGTACATTGTCTTTCCCGTTGACTGGAGCAGCCGCTCAAAGGTAATCTGAGCGAACAGACCGAATGACAGTATAAGTACAGGCTGTAAATAGCCGCTGCCGTAATCAATTATTGTCTGATAGCCGTTTGCTTGAGAAGTGTAATAAAGATTCGTGAAAAACAGTCCGATTATAAGAAAAACAGCATAGCTGCAAACGCTGAGGAAAATGCCGTTTCTTGCAATTCTGTTCGCATTGTGGAAATCCTTTTCCCCAAGCGCCTTGGAAAGCATTGAGTTTATACCTACGCCCGTACCTGTTGCAACCGCAATCATAAGATTCTGCATAGGGAAAGCCAGCGAAACGGCGGTAAGTGCGTCCTGATTTATCTGTGACACGAAAATGCTGTCCACAATGTTGTAAAGCGCCTGCACCAGCATTGATAAAACAATAGGCAGGGACATTGAGAGCAGCAGCTTGTTTACGGGCATTATGCCCATTTTGTTTTCCGCTCTTACGGGGGTTTGCGCCATTAGTTATTGCCTCCCTTAAAGTGGGACAGGTAGTTTTTAATA
Source organism: uncultured Clostridia bacterium (assembly GCA_945910715.1). Lineage (GTDB taxonomy): Bacteria > Bacillota > Clostridia > Oscillospirales > Ruminococcaceae > Ruminiclostridium_E. The sequence goes on along the minus strand of CAMDZU010000032.1, from coordinate 625 downwards.
ACGTCAACGGACTGTTCAATACCGATTGCGGAGTTTACGCAAAGGTCGTAGTTCTGTATTCTGCCCCATTTTCCGTAGGCAAAATAGCTGTAATATGAAGCCCTGTTCTTGTCCTTTTTCTGAATGTAAGCGGCGTAGTCCTTAGCCTGCTCCTTGTACTCGTTTTTAACTCTGTCAATACGCTTTTCAAGGGGAGCGTGGATAAATACCTTAAGTGCGTCGGGGTTGTCCTTAAGCACATAATCGGCGCATCTGCCCACAATTACGCAGCTTTCCTTTTCCGCAAGCTCCTTGATTACGTTTGAGGTGGCAATGAAAACCTGGTCGGAGGCGGGAAGCTCCTGACTTGTCATATAAAGGCTGTACAGAAAGCTCATGCTTACCTGCTCCGCCGCTTTTCTCACGAAATCCTCGGTGTAGCCGCTTTTCTTTGCGACAAGCATAATCATTTCGCTGTCGTAGAAGCTGATTCCAAGCTCCTCGGCAAGCTTTTTGCCGATTATTCTTCCGCCCGAGCCGTATTCTCTTGCAATGGTTATAACTGTGTTTCCCATAAAATCATTCCTTTCATAACACGCAATGTATTTATTATACTCTTTTTTCTTTCCGATGTACATAGCAAACC
>CAMDZU010000031.1 GCA_945910715.1 uncultured Clostridia bacterium | reverse complement strand
TTATTATACGCTATTTCTCGTCAAAAATCAACCATTTGTTGTGACAGAGCCTAAAGAAAAAGCCCGACTTTAAATCGAGCTTTTTTGCCGAATCTGTCGGCTGGTCGGAGTAACGTGACTTGAACACGCGACCTCTCGCCCCCCAGACGAGCGCGCTACCAGCTGCGCCATACCCCGATAAATGCATTATTCTCTAACGCTATATAATTATAGCACATCTTTTCGTGATAGTCAAGAGGGAATTTATATTTTTTATTATACTGTCTGAAATTCGGTTTAAACTATATACATATTGTAATCTTATGTCTTAACATAGCGTATATAAGCGAAAAATATTGCTATTTGTATATTTTATGAATACCTCTTTAAGCAATGCGCCGCCTGACTTCAGTCAGACGGCGCTGATGGGGGAGTTATGAAAAAGCGTTATCCTCTGTTTTCGGTAAGCTCGATTGTGATTTTCAAGGTCTGGGTTCTTGATGATTCCTCGCTTTGTCTTACAATTGTCGCCTCAACTGTATCTCCTGCGCTCATGCTCTTGATTATTGCCTGAACGTCGGAAACGGTGGTAACATCGGTGCCGTTGATCTGAGTGATAATATCCCCAAGTCTGAGTCCCGACTTTGCAACGGGAGCGTCCTCGTTGATTGAGGTGATAAGCAGTCCCGTTGTGTTGTAGCCGTAAAGGTAGGCTGTGTATTCGTTAAGCTGAATTGTTGTAACGCCAAGAACGGGTCTGCCCGTTACATAGCCGAAGTTGATAAGGTCGTTGATTATTGGCTTAGCCTCGTCGATTGTGATTGCGAAGCCTAAATTCTCGGTGTATTCCGCAACTATCTTGGAGTTTACAATGCCTACAACGTTGCCGTACATATCGAAAAGACCGCCGCCCGAGTTGCCGGGGTTAATGGCTGTATCGGTCTGAATGGAGCTTAATTCATAGCCCTCCTCGCTGGAATAGTGGCGGTTAAGTCCCGAAACAATACCCATGGTGATTGTCTTGTCAAGACCTGCCGGGTTGCCGATTGCGCATACGGTCTGACCGATTTCAAGGGAAGAAGAATCTCCGATTGGAGCAGCGGCAAATGCCTCGTCACGGGTAATTTTAAGCACCGCAAGGTCGGTGGAGCTGTCGCTGCCGATAACCTGCGCTTCCATTTCAACGCCCTCATCACCTGTTACCGAGTCGGTAACGGTTACGGAAATTTTCGCCGCATTCTGAATAACATGGTAGTTGGTGATAACATAGCCGTCTGTTGTGAAAATAACGCCAGAGCCTGTGCCGTAAAGCTGGATTGATGGCTCTGTTTCCTTTTTGCCGCCGTAAAATCCACCGCCGAAGAAATAATCGTAAATGCTGCCGCTGCCCGAGGTGCTTGTGGTGCTTACCTTCTGGTAGTTGCTTACCTTGACGATTGACTGCTCAACCGCCTTGTAAAGCTCGCTTGCGGAAAGCTCGTCGGTGGTTTTCTTCTGCTCCGTATTTGCAAGGGAGGATAAATCCGCAGGTGCAGGCTGAGTGGTGGTTACTGTCGATGAGGTTTCAGCGCTCTGTGAAACTGCGCTTGTGCTGTTTACAAGGCTGCCTGCAAGATAAGCGCCGCCGAAGCCTGCGCCGCCGCCGATTATTGCAACCGCCAGCACTCCTGCCAGTACCTTTTTAAAGCCGCCCTTTTTCTTTGGCTGTACGGGCTGTGTATTCTGTGTTGTGAAGCTGTATTCGTTGTTGTTGTAATCCATGATGAATGACTTCCTTTCTATGTTAAGGCAGTGCCTTTCGTTTACTATGGTTACATTATAATTGGGCTATGTGAAAAAAACGTGATATTATTTAGTTAATTTCTTTAAAAATGGGAGTTACTTTTCTTCATTTTTCCTCTGCAATTTCAGCGCATTAAGGGCGATTCCACATTCAATACGCTTTTTCTGCATTTCGCAGGCAAGCCTGTTCGGCTTCTGCACGTCGCCCTCGTACTGGAAGGAGTTTGCGTTGCAGCCACCCGAGCAGTAAAATCTCGCCCAGCAATCAGCGCAGCCCTGCTTTGAATAAATATGGGTTTTTGCGAAGTAATCCTTGATTTCCTTATTGACGGTACCCTCAAATATGTTGCCCATTTTCCAGTCCTCCATACCGACAAACTGGTGGCACGGGTAAATATCTCCGTCGGGCGTTACCGCAACATACTCGTTTCCGCAGCCGCAGCCTCTTAAACGCTTTATCGCACAGGGTCCCTGCTGTAAGTCAATCATAAAATGGAAGAAGTTGAACCTTTTGTCCCCCTTTGCCATAATGTCGAAAAGGCGGTCGTATTCGGCGAAAATTGCAGGCAAATCCGCCTCCGTAAGAGCATAGGGCAATTTCGGGTCGGTAACCACAGGCTCAACGCTTAGCTGGTCGAAGCCCTCCTCCGCAATATGCAGTACGTCGTTTGCAAAATCAAGGTTGTACTTTGTGAAAGTACCACGGACGTAATAATCCGTTCTTCCCTCATTCTTCCTGCCTGCCACAAGCTTCTTGTACTTTGGCATAATTATATCGTAGCAGCCCTTGTGGTTTGGAGTGTAGCGGATTCTGTCGTTAACCTCCCTGCGTCCGTCAAGACTTAAAACGCAGTTGGACATTTCTCTGTTTATGTAGTCGATTTTCTCATCGTCAAGGAGCATTCCGTTTGTGGTAATTGTAAAGCGGAAATTCTTGCCGTGCTGCTTTTCAACGCTTCTTGCGTACTTCACCGTTTCAACAACGGTTTCCCACGCCATTAAAGGCTCGCCGCCGAAAAAGTCAAGCTCCAGATTTTCTCTGCCCACCGACTTTTCAATAAGAAAATCAATCGCCTTTTTTCCCACCTCAACAGGCATTATTTTTCTGCCCGTGCCGAAATCGCCCGTTTCCGCAAAGCAGTATTCGCAGCGCAGATTGCAGTCGTGGGAAACGTGGAGGCACATTGCCTTGATAGGCGCATTAAGGGTCATATCGGCGTATTTTCTGTACTCGTCCTCGGTGAAAAGCATTTTCGCCCTGTAAAGCTCAAGGAGTTCAGCATAGCACTCCTGAACCTCCGCCTTATCGTATCCGCTCATTTTTTCGCATAAATCCGCAGGCATTTCCTCCGCCATAGGCGCAGAAACATAGTCAAGCATATCATAGACGATTTTGTCAACAATATGTACGCCGCCGCTGTTTACATCAAGAACAATGTAATGCTCGCCCTGTTTGTATTTGTGTATTCTCTTATCCATTCCTTTATCCTCTTTATAATTTAACTTAATTGGCAGCCGTTTCCGACATATCATTCGGTGGATTACCCGACAAAAGTACAGGGCGGAGTTCAGACAACTTCCGCCCTTGCTTTGATTTGCCGATAATTAAGGGTAAACCCGTGTATTAGCTTACTTGTTTGCTTCGCACTTCTGGTTTGCTACTGTGCAGGAAGTCTTGCAGGCAGACTGGCAGGAAGTCTGGCACTTGCCGCAGCCGCCCTTAGCAGCAGTTTCCTTTAAGTTTGCCTTATTTACAGTTGTAATGTGCTTCATAGTAATTCCTCCGTTTGGTTTTATTTATTCAAGTATAGCATATCCTAAAAGGATTTGCAAGAGGTTTTGCGAATTTTGCCATGGGACGCTCAAAAAAGTCAAGGAATATTCATTCGGTTATTCTCAAAGGAGTTCCTATCCAATTACGTCATTTGCCGTATCAAGCGGCGATTTGTGCCCCGACCGCTCCTTCCGCAGCCGGCTCCGATAAAACATTTCCATTGCCGGATTTGCTCGGAAGGGTTTATTGTCCTGCTAAAAGTACAATCAGATTTCAGCCTGTGTACATCGGCGAAAAAATATGCTATACTGTGTATATCTTGAAAAGGAGGATTTTATGAGCAGGGAACATTATTATATCGCAATAGACTTAAAGTCCTTCTATGCCTCGGTGGAATGTGTGGAAAGGGGACTTGACCCTCTTGACGCAAATCTTGTGGTAGCCGACCCCACAAGGACGGAAAAAACAATCTGCCTTGCGGTTTCTCCTGCCTTGAAAGCATACGGAATAGGGGGCAGAGCAAGGCTTTTCGAGGTTGTGCAAAAGGTGCGGAAAATCAACGCAGACCGCAGCTATTCCGCCCCCAGGCATACCTTTACGGGAAAATCAGCCAGCGACAGGGAGCTTAAAAGCAATCCTGCCCTTGAGCTTGACTATATCGTTGCGCCGCCCCAGATGGCGCACTATATGGACGTAAGCACACAGATTTACAACATCTATCTCAGATATATCGCCCCCGAGGACATTCACGTTTATTCAATAGACGAGGTTTTCATTGACGCCGTGCCTTATCTCAAAACCTACAAGGTTACGCCGAGAGGACTTGCAATGATGCTCATAAAGGCGGTGCTTGCGGAAACTGGAATTACCGCAACGGCAGGCGTGGGCACAAATCTCTATCTGTGCAAGGTGGCAATGGATATTGTGGCAAAGCACATTCCCCCCGATGAAAACGGAGTGCGTATTGCGGAGCTGGACGAAATGTCCTACCGCCGTCAGCTCTGGAATCACCGTCCCCTTACGGATTTCTGGCGAGTTGGCAGAGGCTATGCCGCAAAGCTGGAGGCAAAGGGGCTTTACACAATGGGGGACATTGCACGGTGCTCCCTTGGCGGCAAGGGGGATTATTACAGCGAGGATATGCTGTACAAGCTTTTCGGGGTCAATGCGGAGCTGCTTATCGACCACGCATGGGGCTTTGAATCCTGCACCATAGCCCACATAAAGGCTTACCGCCCCGAAAGCAGCAGCCTTACCTCGGGACAGGTGCTGCAAACGCCATATACCTTTGAAAAGGGCTTGCTTGTTATCCGTGAAATGACGGAGCTGCTCACTCTTGATATGGTGGAAAAGGGAGTTGTTGCCGACCAGCTTGTGCTTACCGTTGGCTATGACAACGAGGGAGCGGAAAATTACAGCGGAGAAACCGTCCTCGACCCCTACGGCAGAAGTATCCCGAAATCCTCCCACGGCTCGGCGAATTTAGGCAGGTTTATTTCCTCCACAAGGACGATTGTGGAAGCGGCGGCGGAGCTTTACAAGGGCATTGTGAACAGGGATTTGCTGATACGCAGAATGACCGTTGTGGCAAACCACGTTGTCAGCGAGCGCTCCGTAAAGGAAGAGCCGAAGCAGCTTGATTTTTTCAGCGACTACACGGAGTTTGACGAGGAGCAAAGCAAGCTTGAGCAAAGGGAAAGCCGTGAGCGTAACGTTCAGAAGGCAATAATCGGAATAAAGCATAAATACGGCAAAAACTCGGTGCTTAAGGGAATGAACTTAGAGGAGGGCGCAACCACCGTTATGCGCAACGGACAAGTGGGAGGTCACAAGGCATGAGCGTTTATTACGACGGCAAGGACAGCTACGAGGACATTATAAATCTGCCCCGACACGTTTCAAAAACAAGACCCCCAATGAGCCAAAGCGCACGGGCGGCTCAGTTTTCCTCCTTTGCGGCGCTTAAGGGCTACGACGACGGAGTAGCCGAGGCGGCAAGGCTCACCTGCAAAAAGCGGCAGCTTACCGACGACCAAAAAGCCGTACTTGATATGCAGCTTAACCTGCTTATAGAAAAGGCGGATGAAAGACCCTTTGTGGAGATTTGTCGTTTTATTCCCGATGAAAAAAAGGAGGGCGGCTTTTATGCCACCCTCTGCGGAGAATTCCGCCGTTTTGACGAAGCGGAACGTAAAATTTACCTTACGGACGGGACCGTAATAAGCATTGACGATATTTACAGCATGGAGATAGACTGTCGATAAACCCACGCACCGCAAAAATGCAGGTTCAAAGTGATAACAAAATTTTTTCACAGATATCATTGCTTTTTATTTCCGCAGCCGTAAAACGGCTGCGGAAATGCATTTTTGCTTACTGCGTGTGTTTCTCGACGTCTGAAGCTTGTCTAAAAATATTTTTTCGACGCTCTGAGCCTCCCTGCCCTGAGCACAGAGAGGCTGCACTTATTCAATGGTCACATTATAAACCACCGGCTCGTACTTATGCACTCCGTCCGATGAAACCATAACAAATTTAAGCTGCTTTACGTTGTTTTTGATAAGGAAATCCCTTCTCAGAGAAAAGCTGAAACGGCAGTTCTGCACATTCTCAAAGCCGAAGTGCTTTCCAACGTCCGTTCCCTTTTTGCCGTAGATAACCTTTATTGGAATATCGTCCGCAAAGACAAACAGGTCCTTAAGGTCGGTCTGTAAATTAAAGTCCAAAGCCCAGCCTGTTATGTCGTAGCGTTCAAGGCTGCCGTCAAGAACAATTTCCTGATTTTCCACCTTGCAGCTGCCCTGTTCCTTTATTTCGGCAAGCATACCGTTGTTTCCGTTCCACACGTCGGACTTGTTTACAGGAATTTCCTTAAGGCTGTCAAGAACGGAGCTGTCGGCGGAAATAAGAGGCTTGTTTGTAAGCACATGCTCCGCCAGTCTTTCGTAAGCGCTGTAAATTACAATATCGGGGTCGTTGATAAGGTCAAGCTCCTCGCATACGGAGCGCACACGAAGATACTGCACCGTTTCAAAGCTTTCCGCAAAGAACTGCTTTATCTGCCTTACGTCAAGGAAAAGCGAGTCGCCGTATATCTGCAGCGTTTTGTGATTTACATTTTCGGAGCTGTTAAGATAGCGCTTTTCGTTTCTGAAAAGCTCAACCTTGGTTGTACGGGACAGGGTATCAATAGTATCTGATACGGCGGTATATTCGCTGCTGCTTTGGTCAAGCACGAAATTTGCCTTCCATTCTGCGTAATACAGCGGCTCGGGAGGCAAAGCGTCTATGCCTATCATTCCGCCAAGGTCCCCGTCAAAGGGCTTTGTCTTGCTGAAATCGGGGTCAAGATCCGCTTTTACGTCAATTTCCCCGTCCGCAATAAGTCTGTCCATAATGGTATTGTAAGCCGCATAAGCGCCCACAGGCGTCCAGTGGGTGTCCGTTTTCATAAACACAAGATTGCCCTGTTCCTTACATTCAAGAAGAGCGCCTTTCACGTTGATTACCTTAACGTCCGTGTTCTCCGTAAGGTACTTTTCTATTTTGTCAACGGTGGTTTCCGTTACCTCAAAGCTGCCGCCCCTTATTTTTTCGGGATAAACGCTGGCTTTTCCCGGAACAAGCACAACATAGTAGGTCTTGCCCCGTGACTTGTAGTAGTCGGAAACAGCCTGCTGTGTTTCCGCAATTTCACGGAGTGTTTCCTCTGAAATAACGTGCTTTCCCGTTGCAATATCAACGGAATTATCATCAGTGATAAAGTAAAAACCGTCCCTGCCGTAATGTACGCTGTCCGTGGTGGGAATGCCTGCGGCGGTGTTTATTTTTGCGTAAAATCTGCTGTAGGTTTCCTGAAAGCCGATATTGTCGTTGCTCCAGCTCTCAAAACCCTCGGTGAACTTTTCAAAGTCCATATCCTCGCTTTCTATATCGGGAAATTCCGCAAGACGTCTGTTCTGGCTTTCGGAAATTTTTCCGCCCTTGAAATCGGAAAAAACCGCCGATACTGCAATTACTGCGAAAAACAGCACTATTACACCGATTTTAACCGCTTTACTATACATGGCGGCTCACTCCTTTCATCAGAAATTAAAGTAAATAAACGGATTGTAGGACACGCACACTGCGTAGGAAACGGATACTGCCGCAACTGCAAGCACGATTACCGCCTCTGCGCTTCCTGCAATATTGGGATGCCTTGTGAGAAGACCCGACGCCTTTTCCCTGAACAGCCGCACAACAGGGAAGGAGAAAATCAGCGCAAGAATAATAAGCGGCAGATAGCAGCTCAGCATATACAGCATATCGGGGCTTGTAAGAGCATTGCCGAAAGCACCGAACATTGCGCCCATATAGGTTATCGCTCTTTCAAGGTCGGTTGACCTGAACAATACCCAGCCGAAAACTACGCAAAGCAGAGTGAACACACGGTAGAGTATAACAAGGGGCTTGCTTTTCAGCTTTTTGGGTATTCCCGTAAGCTTTTCAAAGGTAAGCAGCACAAAGTAGAACAAGCCCCACAGAATAAAGGTCCAGTTTGCTCCGTGCCATACGCCCGTAAGCAACCATACCACGAAAAGGTTGAACACCAGTCTGCCCTTTGATTTTACCCTTGAGCCGCCCAGCGGAAAATACACATAGTCCCTGAACCAGCTGCCAAGGGAAATATGCCATCTTCTCCAGAATTCCGAAACGGATTTTGAAGCGTAGGGGTAATCAAAGTTTTCGTTGAAGTGAAAGCCGAACATTCTGCCAAGACCGATTGCCATATCCGAATAGCCCGAAAAATCAAAATAAATCTGGAGAGTGTAGCAAAGAGCGCCTGCCCATGCGGACAGCACGGAAATTCCCGCAAGATTTTCCGCGTCAAAGGCGGCGTCCGCAATAAGCGCCACTGAGTTTGACAAAATCAGCTTTTTGCAAAGGCCGAACACAAACCGCTTAAGTCCGCAGTAAAAGTCCTCAAGGTTTTCTCTGCGGCTGTTTATTTCGCTTGCAACGGTTTCATACCTTACGATAGGACCTGCTATAAGCTGTGGGAAGAAGGTTATATAAAGGGCAACGTGAAGGGGGTTTTTCTGCACCTGTCCGTTTCCTCTGTAAACGTCGATAACGTAGGACATTGCCTGAAAGGTGAAAAAGCTTATGCCGATTGGCAGCACAAATTCCGTAAGAGGAATTTCCTGCCCGAAAAAGCCGTTTATGTTCTCAATAGTGAAGTTGAGATACTTGTACACAAAGAAAATGCCTATATTCCATACGCAGGTAAGAAAAAGCACGGGGTACGCCGCCTTTTTGTTTCCTCTGAATTTATCCGCAAGCAGTCCGAACAGATAATTGGCGAATATGGAAATCAGCATTATGAAAATGAACTTTGGTTCGCCCCAGCCGTAAAACAGCAGTGATACAATCAGCAGCCAGTAATTTCTGAATTTCCTTTCCAGCAGGTAATAAACCCCTACCGTAACAGGCAGAAAGAAAAACAAAAACACCGTTGACGAAAAAAGCATAGCTTACTCCTTTTATACAGTAATGAGCAATGCGCCCATAAAAGTCAATACATTTTTATTTTATCACACAGGAATTTAAATGTCAATTATGCAAAAATTGTTCGCAATTTTTAAAAAAATGCTTGACAAATGATTTTTGCTGTGTTATAATAATCAAGCATTATAAATGCGGGTGTAGTTCAATGGTAGAATGTCAGCCTTCCAAGCTGAACACGTGGGTTCGATTCCCATCACCCGCTCCATGAGCGCCACTAGCTCAGCTGGATAGAGCAACCGCCTTCTAAGCGGTAGGTCGTTGGTTCGAATCCAACGTGGCGCGCCATTATGGCTTTATTTTTTTATATGGTGGGTGTAGCGTAGCTGGTCTAACGCGTCAGTTTGTGGCACTGAAGATCGTGGGTTCGAATCCCATCTCCCACCCCAGCCGAGATA
>CAMDZU010000030.1 GCA_945910715.1 uncultured Clostridia bacterium | reverse complement strand
AGGACGTAAAAACAGCCGTGCTGAACGCCGCAAAGGAGCTTGAAAAGCAGGGCGCAGAGCTTGTGGACTGCTCCATAAGCACCCTCAAATACGCTGTTGCCGCTTATTATCTTATTTCCTCTGCGGAGGCTGCCTCCAACCTTTCACGCTATGACGGCATCAAGTACGGTCTGCGAGGCGAGGGCAAGACATACGACGAAATGATAAGGGATTCCCGAAACAGAGGCTTCGGAGCGGAAGTAAAGCGCCGTATTCTCCTTGGCAACTACGCTCTTTCCAGCGGCTACTATGACGCATATTACCGCAAGGCCTGCGCATTAAAGCAGGAATTTATCAAGGAGTACAATCAGATTTTTGAAAAGGCGGACGTTATCCTTACCCCGACAGCCCCAAGCGTTGCCTACAAAATAGGCGTTCAGGACAACGACCCCGTTAAAATGTACACCGCCGATATCTGCACCGTAACGGTAAATATCGCACAGCTCCCCGCAATTTCCACCACCTGCGGCTACAACGCAGAGGGAATGCCAATCGGTATGTCCGTTATCGGTAAGAAATTTGACGAACAGACCATTATTCAGATAGCAGACAGCTTTGAAAGGAATTTCACTCCTGTCCGCCCCACAATATAAGAAAGGAGTTTGCGAAATGAAGCTTTATCCTACAATCGGTCTTGAAATTCACGCAGAGCTCCTTACAAAATCAAAGGTGTTCTGCACCTGCTCCGCTGAATTCGGCGGAGAGCCTAACTCACGGTGCTGCCCCGTCTGCTCAGGTATGCCGGGAACGCTCCCGGTGCTTAACAGAACGGCTGTTGAGTACATTATAAAAGCAGGCTACACAATGAACTGCAAAATCTCACGGTTTACCAAGTGGGACAGAAAAAACTACTTCTACCCCGACCTGCCAAAGGCTTATCAGATTTCGCAGATGCCCCGTCCCGTCTGCCTTGACGGTTACGTTGACATTAACGTAAAGGGCGCAGAAAAGCGTATCAGAATAAACAGAATACATCTTGAGGAGGACGCAGGAAAGCTTGTTCACGACGAAAGCACCCGTTCAAGCCTTGCAGACTACAACCGCTGCGGTATTCCTCTTATTGAAATTGTTACCGAGCCTGATTTCCACTCGGCGGACGACGTAATCGCATTCCTTGAAAAAATCAAGCTGCTGCTCCAGTACGCAGGAATATGCGACTGCAAAATGGAACAGGGCTCTCTCCGCTGCGACGTTAATATTTCCATGGCGCCAAAGGACGCAGACAAGCTTGGCACAAGAGCAGAGCTGAAAAACCTTGCTTCCCTTAAGGCAATCGAGCGTGCAATAGACTATGAAATTTACCGTCAGACGGAAATAATCGAAAACGGCGAACAGGTTGAGCAGGAAACAAGACGCTTCAACGACAGCACAGGGGAAACCTCAACGCTCCGCTCAAAGGAGGACGCACAGGACTACCGCTACTTCCCCGACCCTGACATTCCGCCCATTATCTTCACCGAGGAGGAGCTGGACGAAATCAAGACCTCTCTCCCCAAAATGCCCGAGGAGCGTAAGGAAATTTACGTCAAGCAGTACGGCATTGCCGCTAAGGACGCAGACATTATTATTTCCAACAAGCTTATCTGCGATTTCTACGAAAAATGCCTTGAAACCTACAACAACCCAAAATCCGTTGCCAACTTCATTTTAGGCGAGCTTATGCGCCGCATTAACTTAGGGGAGGCGGATATGGAAACCCTGCCCTTCGGCGCAAAGGAATTTGCCGAGCTTATAATGTTAGGGGATACGGACAAGATAAACAAGAGCAACTCCAAGAACATTCTGCGTGAAATGCTTGAAACAGGCGATACTCCACAGGCTGTATGCGACAGAAACGACTACTGGGTCAAGGAGGACTCGGGCGCTATCGAGGCGGTTATAAACGAGATTTTCGAGAAAAATCCGCAAGCGGTAGAGCAGTACAGAAACGGCGAAACAAAGGTGTTCGGCTTCCTTATGGGACAGGCAAACAGAGCCTTGAAGGGACAGGCAACGCCGAATGCAATCAAGGCAATGCTTGAAAGCAAGCTGAACGGCTGATAAAGATAAATAAAAGGGAGATATACAAATGTTTTTAGCAAACCAGTATCGTGACCATACCACTGAAATGCTCAGTGAAAAGGACATAGGCGCAACCGTAAGAGTATGCGGCTGGGCGGAAAATATCCGCGACCACGGCGGTATCAAGTTTATTGACCTGCGTGACCATTACGGCGTTGTGCAGATTACAATGCAGGCAAACGAGGGACTTCTCGAGGGCGTAAGAAAGGAAACCGCAATTTCCGTTGAGGGTCTTATCATCAAGCGTGACCCCTCAACCTTCAATGACAAGATTGCCACAGGCACAATCGAGCTTGAGGCTCATAAGCTTGATATTTTAGGCAAGGTGAGAGAGGATCTGCCCTTTGAAATTGCCACATCAAAGGAAAACAACGAGGATATCCGTCTGCGCTACCGTTTCCTTGATATGAGAAACAAAAAGGTGCACGACAACATTGTTTTCCGCTCAAGGGTAATGTCCTTTATGCGTGAAAAAATGGTGGAAAACGGCTTTCTGGAGCTTCAGACTCCTATCCTTTCCACTTCCTCCCCTGAGGGCGCAAGAGATTACCTTATCCCAAGCAGAAAGCACCACGGCAAGTTCTACGCTCTGCCCCAGGCGCCTCAGATTTTCAAGCAGCTTTATATGGTATCGGGCTTTGACCGCTATTTCCAGCTTGCTCCCTGCTTCAGGGACGAGGACGCAAGAGCGGACAGAACTCCCGGCGAATTCTATCAGCTTGATATGGAAATGGCTTTCGCAACACAGGAGGACGTTTTTGCGGTTGCGGAGGACGTTTTCCCCGCAATAATCGAGAAATTCTCCGATAAGCCTTTCACAAAAGGACCTTTCCCACGGATTACCTTTGAAGAGGCAATGCTGAAATACGGCTCGGATAAGCCCGATTTAAGAAACCCACTGTTTATTATCGACATTTCCGACCTGTTCGTAAACAGCGCATTCAAGCCTTTCTCCAACAAGACAGTCCGTGCAATCCGTGTTCCCGGAATGGCAAAGCAGTCAAAGGGCTTCTTTGAGAAAATGGAGGACTACGCATTAAGCATTGGCATGAAGGGTCTTGGCTACATCAAGGTTGACGAGAATTTCAACTACCTCGGACCTATCGACAAGTTCCTTACGGACGAGGCAAGAGCAGAGCTTAAAACAAGAGCCGCCCTTGAAGTGGACGACGTGCTTTACTTTATTGCGGACAACAAGAAGAATGCGGCAAAGTTTGCAGGTCAGATAAGAAACGAGGTTGCAGAGCGACTTGGCATTATCGACAAGGATAGATTTGAAATCTGCTGGATAGTTGACTTCCCAATGTACGAGGAGGACGAGGACACAGGCAAGCCGGGCTTTACTCACAACCCCTTCTCAATGCCGCAGGGCGAGCTTGAAGCCCTTATGACAAAGGACCCCTGCGACGTGCTTGCTTATCAGTACGACGTTGTATGCAACGGCGTTGAGCTTGCGTCGGGCGCAGTCCGCAACCACGACATTGACGTTATGGTAAAGGCTTTCGAGATTGCAGGCTATGACGAAAAGGACGTTGAAAGCAAGTTCGGCGCACTGTACAACGCATTCAAGTTCGGCGCACCGCCCCACGCAGGTATGGCTTTCGGTATCGACCGAATGATTATGCTGCTCCTTGACGAAGACAGCATCCGTGAGGTTATTGCGTTCCCGCTTAACTCCAACGCACAGGATCTGCTCCTTGGCGCACCCACGGAGGTTACGGAACAGCAGCTCCGTGAGGTACACATCAAGGTAAGAACAAGACCACAGGCAATCAGAAAAGAAAACGAAGAATAATTATGAGCCGTGCAGCATTGCTGTGCGGCTCAGCTTGTCGAAAAAGTATTTTTCGACAAGCTGAAGACTTTGAGAAACACACGCAGACAAGGAAACGCTCCCGACAGGCGTACAAAGGTACGTCAAGGGAGCGTTGACGCAGTAAGCAAAAATGCATTTCCGCAGCCGTTTTACGGCTGCGGAAATAAAAAGCAATGATATCTATGAAAAAAATTTTGTTATCACTTTGAACACGCATTTTTGCGGTGCGTGGGTTTATCGACAGTCCGAGCCGTGCAGCATTGCTGTGCGGCTTTCTTTTTGCCTGAAGCTGTCGGCAGCCGTTAAAAATTCCCCATTTTGGAGCTATAATTCCCCATATCCCCCATAAAAACAAGCTTATTCCCCACGAGTTTTTGGCTTTGCAATGCGGTTTTTCGGGTTTTTGGGGAGTGTGGGGAAGAAATAAAATTTATTCTTTATATATATAAAAATATAAATAAATATATATATATAATATATAATATATAATATATAATTTATTTATTCTCTTACGCAAAAATATATTTGATATTTTCCCCATATTCCCCACAGTAATTAAATAAGCTGATAACAGAGCCTTTTTCTTGAATAAGCATTTTGGTTTGTGGGGAATATTTTCGCCGTTATGGGGAATATTTTACCTTTTTTTCGGAGATTTTCTTCCCCATTATGGGGAAAATCAATTCGTAATTTCGGTTGACTTTACCGCCCTTACCGTTTATAATTAAAGTAGCATTTAACAGAATTTCAAAACCATAATATATACAAAGGAAGGATTTGCTATGAGAAAAACCAAAATCGTATGCACAATGGGACCTGCAACGGCGGACGACAATGTACTCCGTGAAATGATGAAAAGCGGAATGAACGTTGCAAGGCAGAATTTCTCCCACGGCGACCACGAAAGCCACAAAAAGGTATTCGAGCAGGTAAAGCGTATCCGTGAGGAGCTGGGACTTCCCGTTGCCTCTCTCCTTGACACAAAGGGTCCCGAGGTAAGAGTAAAGCAGTTTAAAAACGGCAAGGCGGAGCTTAAGGACGGCAGCTCCTCTACTCTCACAACAAGAGAGGTTGAGGGGGACGAAAAGCAGGTCAGCATTACCTATAAAAATCTCCCTGCCGATATTGAGGTAGGCACAAGAATACTTGCGGACGACGGACTGCTTGAATTCAAGGTAATCGAAATTACGGATACGGACGTTATTTGTCAGGTTGTCCACGGGGGCTTTATCAGCAACAACAAGTCCTGCAACTTCCCCGGAATAAAGCTTACAATGCCTTATGTCAGCGACCGTGACAGAAGCGATATTATTTTCGGCTGCGAAATGGGCTTTGACTTTATTGCGGCGTCCTTTGTCACAAGCGACGAGGATATTCTCGAAATAAGAAGGATTCTTGCGGAGCACGGCGGCGAGGACATAAGGATTATCGCCAAAATCGAAAATCAGGAGGGCGTTGACCACATTGACGATATTCTCCGTGTTTCCGACGGAATTATGGTGGCAAGAGGAGATATGGGCGTTGAAATCCCCTTTGAGGAAATCCCAAGAATACAGAAAATGCTTATTGAAAAGGGCTACAACGCAGGCAAGCAGGTAATTACCGCCACCCAGATGCTTGACAGCATGATAAAAAATCCACGTCCCACAAGAGCCGAAACCACCGACGTTGCCAACGCAATTTACGACGGCACCAGCGCAATTATGCTCAGCGGCGAAACGGCAGCAGGAGCATATCCCATTGAGGCGGTACGGACAATGGCGAAAATTGCGGAAACCACTGAAATGAACATCAACTACGCAAAGCGTTTCCACAACCGTGAGGAGGACTGCGGCGACAATGTTACAAACGCAATTTCCCATGCCGCCTGCACCACCGCCCTTGACCTCAAAGCAAAGGCAATCCTTACCGTAACCAAAACGGGCGGCACAGCAAAGCTCCTTTCCAAATTCCGCCCCAACCGCCCCATTATTAGCTGCACTACAAGCGAGAGAACGTGGCGTCAGCTTAATTTAAGCTGGGGAGTTGTTCCCCTTATGTCAAGGGAAATGACCACCACAGACGAGCTTTTCCAGCACGCAATTGACTGCGCTACCGAAGCGGGGCTCCTTGAAACGGGCGACCTTGTGGTTATAACCGCAGGCGTTCCCGTGGGCATTTCCGGCACAACAAACCTGCTTAAAGTCCATATCGTGGGGGACGTGCTTGTAAGAGGAAAGGGTGTTTCCGATAAAAAAGCCACAGCGCCCCTCTGCGTTGCTCAGAACCCTGACGAGGCAAGGAAAAACTTTGTAAACGGCAATATCCTTGTAATCAAGGAAACCAACAACGAAATACTCAGCCTGCTTAAATCCGCAAGCGGAATTATTACCGAAAAGGACGGCACAGACAGCCACGCCGCCATTGTGGGACTTGCTCTTGATATTCCCGTAATTATCGGCGCAGAAAACGCAACCAGCATTTTAAGAAGCGGCACGGTGGTAACAATGGACAGCGAAAAGGGTCTTGTTTCAGCCGCCGCAGAAAAAATAATGTAACCGAGAGGAAATAACAATGCCAATCAGCTATAACGAAAAAGCACGGGTTTTCAAGCTTGATACCCCGAACTCAACCTACGCATTCCACATTACAAACAGCAAAAACCTGCTCCACCTTTATTACGGCAAATCCGTTCCCGAAACGGATCTGACTTACAATCTCCGCATACCGAACGGAGAGCCTTTCGTTCCCGCTGTACACGACGCAATGGGTCCGCACAGCTTTGACTGCGCCGCTATTGAATATTCCACAAGCGGCGTTGCGGATTTCCGTGAGCCTTGTATGCAGGTTATGGACAAGCTGGGAATGTCTGCCTGCGAAATTTACTTCAAGGACTACAAAATCTACAAGGGCAAGCAGAAGCTTGAGGGACTGCCTGCCACCTTTGCCAACAACGAGGAGGAGGTTACAAGCCTTGACCTTTACTGCGAGGACCCTCACAGCGGACTTCAGATTACGCTCCAGTACAGCGTTTTTGAACAGCTTGACATAATCACACGCTCCGTAAAGGTAAAGAACGAGGGCAAGGACCCTCTTGAGCTGCGCAGACTGCTTTCGACCTGCGTGGAGCTTGACCGTATGGACTACGATATGATTACCCTTTACGGAACATGGGCGAGAGAACGCCACGTTCAGCGTTTCCCGCTCCGCTTCGGCAAGCAGTCAATCGACTCCAACAGAGGCTCTACAAGCCACGCTCACAACAATTTTATGGCAATCGTTGACCATAAGGCAACGGAGGACTACGGCGAGGCCTACGGCTTTGCCCTTGTTTACAGCGGCTCCTTCCTTGCAATGGCAGAGGTAAACCAGTACGAGAAAACCCGTGTTGTTATGGGCATTAACCCCTACGATTTCTCCTGGCATCTTGAAGTTGGCGAGGAATTTCAGGCGCCGGAGGTAATTATGTCCTACTCCTCAACAGGTATCGGGCAGATGAGCCGCAATTTCCACGACGTAATGCGCCGTAACCTTATCCGAGGCAAGTGGAAGGACATCCGCCGACCCATTCTTATCAACAACTGGGAGGCTACATACTTCAACTTTGATACGGACAAGCTTATTGATATTGCAAAGGAAGCCGCAAAGGCAGGCATTGAAATGCTTGTTATGGACGACGGCTGGTTCGGTCACAGAAACGACGACCGTTCTTCCCTGGGTGACTGGGAGGTAAACGAGGACAAGATAAAGGGCGGACTTAAGCACCTTGTAGATGAAGTAAACAAGCTGGGACTTAAATTCGGTATATGGTTTGAGCCTGAAATGATAAGCCCCGACAGCAAGCTTTACAAGGAACACCCCGACTGGTGTCTGCATATCGAGGGCAGAAACAGAACAACCGCCCGTTCACAGCTTGTGCTTGACTTTTCAAGAAAGGACGTCCGTGACTGCATTTACGGCAAAATGAAAGCCATTCTTTCCTCCGCAAATATCGAGTATGTAAAGTGGGATATGAACAGACAGCTTACCGAGGTGGGCAACGAAATTCTTCCTGCGGAAAGACAGCGTGAAATTTGGCACAGATACGTTCTGGGCGTTTATGAAATGCAGGAAAGACTGCTGACGGACTTCCCCCACCTGCTCCTTGAAAACTGCGCAGGAGGCGGCTCACGGTTTGACGCAGGTATGCTTTACTACTCGCCCCAGATATGGACAAGCGACGATACGGACGCAATCGAGCGCCTTAAGATACAGTACGGTACTTCCCTTTGCTACCCCTGCTCCTGCTTCGGAGCGCACGTTTCGGACAGCCCTAACCACTGCGTGGGCAGAATTACCCCATTCAAAACAAGAGGTCACGTTGCAATGGTGGGTACCTTCGGCTACGAGCTTGACGTTACACGAATAAGCGACGATGACAAGTACGCTATAAAAGAGCAGATTGAGGAGTTCAACAAGTACAATCCTCTTGTAAGAACGGGGGACTATTACCGTATCGGCAATCCCTTTGAAAGCACACGCTTTGACGCCTGGCAGTTCGTTTCAAAGGACAAGAGCGAAACTCTCCTTGAATATGTTCAGGTGCTTAAAGTGCCAAGCGTATTCCTGCACAGAGTAAAGCTTGTGGGTCTTGACGAAAGCAAGTGGTATAAGCACGAGGAAAGCGGAAAGGTGTTCAGCGGAGCGTTCCTTATGAACAACGGCTTTGATATTCCCTCTTTGTGGGGTGATTTCCAGTCCTATATTGCTTATTTCAAGGAAACGGACGAGCAGACATAATTATACTTTACGACAAGTTTATGCATAATATTACAGAACGTCTGCATTTTTGCAGACGTTTTGTTCATGGGATAGGCAGAATGTGAACAAAAACCCTGAGAAGAACAAAATCCTCTCAGGGTTTAATCATTTTATTCTATTATTTATCCCAGAAATGGTTTAAGGGTCCATTCCCTTTTCCCAGCTTCATTCCGTCCTTGATTGCTCCCGTAATATACTCCTTTGCAAGGCGCACGCTTTCAGAAAGGGGCAGTCCCTTTGCCAGACCGCAGGCAATTGCGCTTGAAAGAGTACAGCCTGTGCCGTGGGTATTGGGGTTTTCTATTCTCGGACTGCGGTAAACGTAGCCCTTATCGTCAAGGAGAAAGTCGTTGCAGCCGTCAGTGCCGTGGCCGCCCTTTATCAGCACAGCGCAGCCGTATTTCCTTTTCAGCACCTCCGCCGCCTTTTCCACGCTTTCCGCCCCTCTTATTTCCATTCCGCAAAGGCGCACCGCCTCGGGAATATTGGGGGTAACCACTCTTGCAAGGGGGAAAAGCTCCTTTTCAGCCGCCGAAACCGCCTTGTCGTCAAGCAAAGCCCGTCCGCTTGTTGAAAGCATTACGGGGTCGATTACCACGTTTTCCGCCTTGTAGAATTTCAGCCTTTCCGCCACGGCAAGGACGATTTCCTCGTTGCAAAGCATACCGATTTTCACCGCTTTTGGGAAAATGTCCGTGAAAACGCTGTCAAGCTGAGCCTTCACCATTTCTCCCGTCACAGCGGAAACGGCGGAAACTCCTGTTGTATTCTGTGCGGTAAGGGCGGTAATAACGCTCATTGCGTACATTCT
>CAMDZU010000029.1 GCA_945910715.1 uncultured Clostridia bacterium | reverse complement strand
AGTTAAGATAGCCGCCATTTTGCGTTACGGAAACGGTTCTGTCCTCGCACTCAAAAACGTAAGAGGGCATTTTTCCCTTTTCGCTTTCCGCTGAAACCAGCCCATCGCAGCCGCTGACACTTACGGCTATTTCAAGGGCCTTTTCCTGTGTTATCATTGCCTTTCCCTCGGTCATAAGAGGAGCTTTTTCAAGTATATGGTCGGAAAAGGGGCCGTCGTAAATCAAGGTGGGATAGCTTTCAAAGCCCTCCTCAAAGTCGGTAAAGCCCTCGGTAACGTTGGCGCTTGCCTGCTCCGTACCCATATTGTCCGCAATTTCCGACACCTTTTCAAAGGTCAGACAGCCGCTTTCAAGCTGCTGCTCAACGCTCCACATTTCATCGCTGATTTCCTCTGCATAAGAATAAAGGGTCAGTAGGTTTTCCCTTTCCTCGTCGGTAAGTTCGCCGCCGTCCCTCATTTTTTTCGCAAGGCTTCGTGCGTAATTTCCAACCTGTGATAAGAATTTGTAGGTTCTGCTAAGCTCAAGCTCCTCAACAGGCAGCTGTGCAAGGGACATTTTTGCTGTTGCAGCGTCACTTACCAGCTTTTCCGCCAGCTGATCCGCAAGGCTCGGGGAGCTTGCATAAATGCCTTTGTTAAGAGTATTTTTTATGTTTTCAAGGCTTAAGGACAAATCCTCCGCCGCTCTCATATACGAATATTCAAGCTGTCTTTTTGCATTGCCTGCGTTATTGTAAAACATTGCCGCATAAACCGCTAAAGCCGCAATAATTGCCATTCCAAAGCTGATTATGCGTACAAAAGTCTGTTTGCTGATTGACAATTTACAGTACTCCTTTCTTATTTGTCATTATTTTTTCACATTTTTGTGCTATTATACTATTTAAAATTTACAGAAAATGTGATATAATAAAATAATGCTATGATTAGTTTATTTTAAATTGAGGAACATATATGATTTATCTTGACAACGCCGCCACCACAAAGCCCTGTGAGGAGGCAATAAAGGCGGCAAGCGAAAATATGCGGAGCAACTTCGGCAACGCTTCTTCTCTCCACAAGCTTGGAATTGAGGCGGAAAAGGTCATTACCTCCGCAAAGAAAACAATTCTTTCACGGCTTGGCCTGGAGGGTGAAATTTATTTCACCTCGGGAGCAACCGAAAGCAACAACACAATAATTATGGGCGTGTGCGAAACCTACAAGCGTGTGGGAAACCGCATTGTCACCACTTCTATTGAACACCCCAGCGTTGCAAGGGTAATGGACAGGCTTGAAGCGGCAGGTTTTGAGGTAGTGCGGATTGCGCCCAAAGACTGCATTGACAATTTCGAGCAGGCAGTAATTGACGCTGTAGATGAGAAAACCCTCCTTGTAAGCACAATGGCGGTAAACAACGAAACAGGCTTTCACATTGACGTGCAGAAAATTTACCGTGCAGTAAAGGCAAAATATCCAAAGTGCATGGTGCACGTTGACGGAGTGCAGGGCTTTTGCAAAGTGCCCCTTGCGGGAGATTTCATAAGTATGTCCGCCCACAAGATACACGGAATAAAGGGCGTAGGCGCTCTTTACGCCGCAAAGGGAGCAAGATTTGCTCCTCTCCTTGCAGGAGGCGGTCAGCAGAAAAACCTCCGCTCGGGAACAGAGCCCGTTGACCTTATTGCAGGCTTTGAGGCGGCAGTAAAGGCTTATCCAAAAACAATGGCGCACTTGAAAGAGCTGTACGACCATACGGTGAAACTTCTGGGGGAGCTGGAGGGTGTTACAATAAACAGCAGAAACAACATTCCCTCAATACTGAATTTCTCGGTTCAGGGCGTAAGAAGCGAGATTATGCTCCATTATCTTGAAGAAAGTCAGATATACATTTCAAGCGGCTCCGCCTGCTCAAAGGGCAAAAAAAGCGCCGTTCTGTCAGAATTCGGCATTTCGGACAAGAATATTGACTCGGCAATTCGAGTAAGCTTTAACAACGAAAACACAATTGCGGAAACAGAGGAATTTGTAAACGCTATATATAATGGTATAAAAAGATTCAGGAGATAATATGGAAAAAGTAAAAGAAGTCATAATGGCAAAATACGGCGAAATTGCCCTTAAGGGTCTTAACAAGCACACCTTTGAGGATCTGCTCATAAAAAATATCAAGCGCCGCCTTTCCAAATTCGGCAAATTCGAATACACAAGAAATCAGTCAACCATTTACATTACCCCCATTGATGAGGACATGGACCTTGACGCCGTGGTAAAAAAGCTTTCCTGCGTTTTCGGAATTGCGGCAATCCAGCGCTCAATGATACTTCCCAAGGACTGGAATACTATCGTTAAAGAGGGTATGCCCTATCTGGAATCCGCTCTTGCGAACGCAAAAACCTTCAAGGTTGACGCAAAACGCTCGGACAAGTCATTCCCCATGAAAACCCCCGAAATTCAGCTTGAACTGGGAGGCGCAATACTTGACGCCTATCCGCACCTTACGGTTGACGTTCATAACCCAGAAAAGCGAGTGCTCCTTGAAATAAGGGACAAGGCGGCTTTCCTTAACGCAGACAGAATCATCGGTGCCTGCGGAATGCCCGTAGGCAGCTCGGGACGTGCGCTGCTGCTCCTTTCGGGCGGCATTGACAGCCCCGTTGCCGCTTATATGATGGCAAAGCGTGGATTAAAGGTTGACTGCATACATTTTCAGTCGCCGCCATATACTTCCGAGCGTGCTTTGATGAAGGTTGAAACTTTATGCGAGAAACTCACTGACTACTGTGGTGACATAAGATTTTACTGCGTACCCTTTACCGAAATACAGGAAGCCCTCCGTGACAACTGTCCCGAGGAATATTTCACAATCGTAATGCGCCGTCTTATGATGAGAATTGCCAACAGAATATGCGCCGCCAACGACTACGGCGCAATAATCACGGGAGAAAGCGTTGCACAGGTTGCAAGCCAGACCCTGAAGGCAATTCAGTGCACCGACAGAGCGGCGGAATATCCCGTTTTCCGTCCTGTAATCGGAATGGACAAAAAGGAAATTGTGGAAATTGCAAGAAAGATTGACACCTTTGAGACCTCTATACTGCCTTATGAGGACTGCTGCACCGTATTTACGCCAAAGCACCCCAAGACAAAGCCTCTTATTTCCGAGGCTGAGGCAGCCGAAAGCTCCTTTGATTTTGCCCCAATGATTGAAAAGGCAATAAAAAATATCACTGTAAAGGACTTTAAGCTTTCGGACTGAGAGGGTTACAATATGGAAACAATTATTGACAATTTGGTACAAAACATTGACAACACCGCCGCAAGTGTAGTACAATTGCTTGCAAAGGGCAATATGCGCTGCGCTACGGTTGAAAGCTGTACAGGCGGTCTTGTTTCGGCGGCAATAACCTCCGTTTCAGGCTCGTCGGCGGTTTTTGATTTAGGAATATGCACCTACGCAAACAGCGCAAAAAACAAAATGGTAGGCGTGCCCTACGATATACTCGATACGGTAGGCGCTGTTTCGGAGGAATGTGCCGTGGCAATGGCAAAGGGTATATGCAAAACCGCTAATGCCGACTTCGGCGTTTCCACAACGGGAATTGCAGGCCCTACGGGCGGCACTGCCCAAAAGCCTGTGGGAACGGTATTTATCGGCATTTGTACGCCGAAAAAATCTTATGCGGCACATTGTTTTTTTGACGTAAAAAATTGTTCCAAGGACATGGACGAAAGAACCTTCATAAGAAAGCAGGCGGCTGCAAAAGCGCTTTCAATGCTGCTTGACGCAATCGCAGAACAAGGAAAGGAAGTTTAAATGGCTAATTTTACTCAAAGACCCGCTCCTGTAAAAGGCGGAAAAAGAGGAAAAAGACCCAATATCTTTATAAGGATATTAAAGGCAATTTTCCCGTGGAAGGGCGACAGCGTAGGCGAAGCCATAAGAAAGGTGATTTTTGCGGTGGCAATAGTTGCCTTTGTGATAACGGGCGGCTCGGTGCTTCTTGACGTGGGCAACGAAATGGTGCAGAAATATGTCAAGACCGAGGAAATAAGACAGCTTAAGGATTCCCTCAATCTTTCCGAAGAGGAAATACAGAAAATTGAGCAGGAGGTACCGCAGATTCTCCCCGAATATATGGGACTTTATTCGCAGAACAAGGACATTGTGGGCTGGATAAAGCTTGACGATACGGAAATAAACTACCCGGTTATGCAGACCTCGGACAACGAATATTACCTTACCCACAATTTCCAGAACGAATACAGCAAGGGCGGCTCGATTTTCGTTGATTACCGCAACACCATCAACGCACAGAGCAAGTCCCCTAACCTTATTCTTTACGGACACAATATCTGGTCGGGGGAATACTTTGCAAAGCTGACAAGGTACTACGACTCCAAGGAATCCGACCCGCTGGCATTCTACAAGGAGCACCCAACAATCACCTTTGATACTATTTACGAAAAGGCGGAATACAAGATTTTCGCCTGCGTGCTTTTCAACACAAAGGAAAAATACGGCGAGGTTTATCCCTACACCTCAAAGCGTGAATTCAAGAACAAGGACGATTTCAACAATTTCATTCTTGACATAATGGACAGAAGCGTACTGTGGACGGACGTTGACCTTGAATACGGCGATGAGCTTATTACCCTTTCAACCTGCTACTGGCCCTACGGCGAGGATGTTGACACAAGATGCGTTGTGTTCGCAAGAAAGGTCCGTGACGGAGAAAGCCCCGAGGTTGACGTAACAAAGGCGCAGAGAAACTACAACCCCTTATGCTTTGAGTATCAGTACAAGGTTCTTGGCGGTCAGTGGAACGGCAGGACCTGGGATACAAGCAAGCTGTTAAGCTACGAGGGTAAGTAAAAGGAAGGAGAAAATAATGGCAAACGAACACGCAAAGGAAAGCGGCGCTGTTTCCCTGCTTAAAAAGTTTATCCCGTGGAAAGGCGACTCAACCGCTGAAATAATAAGAAAAATCGTTTTTCTCGTTTCAATTGTGGTTGTTATAGTGTGCCTTGTGCTTATTCTTGCCGATTTCGGCGAAAACGCAAGCGACCAGAAAATGAACGAGGAAGTACGGGATTTAAAGGAAAGCTACGTTGACGGAAAGGTTTCCCTTACCGACGAACAGCTTGAAAAAATTGAGGAGGAAGCGCCGGGAATACTTGACGAATACAAGGCACTTTACGAGGAAAACAACGACATTATCGGCTGGATAAAGATAAACGATACGCCTATCGACTATCCCGTTATGCAGTCGGACGACAACGAATATTACCTTTACCGCAATTTCTATAAAGAGGACAGCAAGCTCGGCTCTATTTTTGCCGACTATCACGTTCCCTTTACGCCCACCTCAAGACCGAATAACACCGTGCTTTACGGTCACAACATTGCCTCGGGGGAATATTTTGCAAAGCTTACCAACTACTACCCCAACAAGTACGGCAGCCTTGATTTCTACCTGAAAAACCCCACAATCCAGTTTGATACCATTTACGAAAAGGGTACATACAAGATTTTCGGCGCAATGTACATCAACACCGAGGAAGAACACGGCGAGGTTTTCAGCTATTACAGACAGCGCAAATTTGAAAGCGCAACCGAGTTCTACGACTTTATGTGCAACGTTCTTGACAGAAGCTGCTTCTACACTGACGTTGACATTGAATACGGCGACGAGATACTCACCCTTTCCACCTGCTATTACCCCATGGGCAACAGCGTTGATACACGCTTTGTTGTTTTCGCAAGGCGTGTCCGTGACGGCGAAAGCCCCGAGGTTGACGTAAGCAAGGCCTATATCAACAAGGACCCGTTTTACTTTGAATATTACCGCAAGGTTAACGGGCTTGGCGAATGGGGCGGCAGAACATGGGACACCTCCAAGCTTATCGGCTTTGAGGAATATGCAGCCTCCCACCCCAACGATAAAATCGCAAATCTTCCCACTAACGAAGAAGACGCAGCATAATTAAAGAAAAGAGTTAAAACAATGCCAGAATTTGAAGTTAAACACAAACAGCCTCCTGTAAAAAAGAAGAAAAAGAAAAAGGAAAATATATTCATAAGCATTATTTCGGGACTTCTCCCGTGGAAGGGCGACAGTGCGGGGGATATTGTCCGCAAGATAATTTTCCTTGTTTCAATGGTAATACTGGTTTACGCCGTGCTTACCATTGTGAATTTCTATGTATTTCAGGACAACGCAAATACCGCCGAGGCTCAGAAATGGGCTCAGCTTAAGGAGCAAAGCGCCAGCGACGACAAAATCTCGATTGTAATAAGAGATAACGACAAAACGGACGAAACCGTTTCAAGCGACGGCGCAGAGGTCGAGGTCCTTTCCGAATATGTTCAGTATTACGAGCAGAACAACGACTTTGTGGGCTGGCTTTCAATTTACCCCTATGTAAATTACCCCGTTGCCCAGAGCGACGACAACGACTTCTATCTGAAGCACAACTTTGATAAGGTACCCACCGCAAACGGCACTATCTTTGCGGATTATCAGGGAATTTTCACCCCCACCGAAAGACCCAACAACATAATTCTTTACGGTCACAACCTTATTACAAACAACTACTTCCAGCCTCTTTCCAACTACCGCAAGGATATTGAGTTTTTCAAGGACAACTGCACCTTTGACTTTGATACCCTTTACGAAAGAGGAAAATACAAGATTTTCTCCGTTTTCCTTACAAATACCAAGGCGGAACACGGCGATGTGTTTAACTATAACCACTTTGTTTATTTTGAAAACCGTGACCAGTTCTTCGACTTTGTAAGCGAATGTCTTGATAGAAGCTATTACTACACAGACGTGGATTTGCAGTATGGCGATGAAATTATGACCCTTTCCACCTGCGATTTCTCAATGTTCTCCGATATGCGCCTTGTAGTTGTGGCAAGACGTGTCCGTGACGGCGAAAGCCCCAATATTGACACCGACAAGATTATCGACAACACAGGCTTTGACGAAAACGGCAACGTAAAGCGCAAAATGTTCCAGGCTTACTATGACAACTACGGCTGTCAATGGGCCGGACGTTCGTGGGACACTTCCCTTATCAAAGATTTCGACAAGTACAACGACGAAAACGGTACTATTGAAATAGGTACGGCAATTGCGGTAAAAGAAGGCTGAGAGGTGATTTTACGAATAAATCGTCAATTGTAAAGGCAATATTCGCCCTTTGCATAGTATGCGTTTATGTGTATATCTACGGCATTATGGGCAGAATCGAGGGTGTTGAAGCGGTACAGACAGCTCCTCCTGTCACAGAGCAGACAACCGCTGAAACAACGACGGAAAATCCCGAAACAACCCCCGTTCAGACGGACAGCACAGCTCCCGTTACATATTCAACCACCCTTGATGTAACAAATATAGGCAAGCCCCGATTTGCGGATTATTCCTTTACGGCAGCGCCTGTTGAAGCAACCGAGCCTGCTACCACCACTACCACCGCTCCCCCTGATTTAGAGGCAATAATCGAAACCTACGAAACCACAACCACCACTGCGGCAACAACCACCGCCGAAACCACAACAACGGCTGTTACCACAACCACGCCTCCTCCCACTACCACAACCACCGCTCCCACCACAACCACCGCAGAAACAACCACAGTTTCCGATGAAGGCGAGCTTGCTCCCGACGACGAGGACCAAGAGGACAGCGAGGAGCTTATTCCAGACGAGGATGATGTGGAGGACGTTGAGGACGACGAGGACAGCGACACAGGAGAAACCCTGTCGGTACTGTACAACGGAAGCGTTGTAACAGGGGACGCCGCCGACATTATCGCACGGGTGACAATGGCGGAAATAGGCGGACTTTTCAACAAGGAAGCAATAAAGGCTCAGGCAATCGCTGCTTACACCTACGTTAAGTATTACAGCGAAAACGGGACAAATGCCGTTGTTGCAATGTCAACACCCAATTCAAGGGTAAAGGAATGTGTGAACGAAATAATCGGCAAGGCGATTTATTACGACGGCAAGCTTATTCAATCCGTTTACTGCTCCTCAACTCCGGGCTACACAGCATCCTCCTACAACGTATGGGGTGTTGATTATCCCTATCTGAGAAGCAGAGTATGCGAGCTTGACAAGGACTACGACCCCAACTACGGTGTTACAAAGACCTTTACCGCCAGCGACATAAAGCAGCGTGTTCTTGACACAACGGGAATACAGCTTGAGGGCGACCCGTCGGAATGGTTTGAGATAAACACCTACGTTGACAACGTTTTTGTGGGCAATATGACCGTAGGCGGACAGACCACCTACAATAACGGCTCAAAGAACGTTACAATTACAGGACGTGTTTTCCGTGAGAAGATAATGAGCTTTGATTTGAAATCCGCCTGCTTTGAAATAAGCTATGGCGAAGGCTCAGACAGCTTTACCTTTACTACCTACGGCTACGGACACGGGGTTGGCTTTGTGCAGTACGGCGCAGACAACCTTGCTAATGTGTACGGCTATAATTACGAGCAGATACTGGATTATTATTTCCCCGGAACAACGGTAAAATAACAAAAGGGCTTGAACGTGGTGTTCAAGCCCTTTTCCTTCATATTATCCCTATCTTATATCATAATAAAACTCGTCCGCCGCTTCCCTGTCCCTGCCCGTGAAAATTCGTTTCGTCATTTTGCGGTTTTTGATAAGGTACCAGTCCCCGAATTCGTCAAATTTACGGCTGGAGGTAATTATGTACGACTTTTTCAGCATGCCGTACTTCTGCCTTCTGCCAACCCCAAGCTTATTGAGCCGTGCCGCAAAGTCAAGGTCTTCAAGGCTGACAAGGCTTTCGTCAAAGCCGCCTATTGTCTCGAAATCCTTTTTGTAAAACCAGAACATTCCCCCTGTCAGCGCCGCATTGTTTTTCTTCATTACAGGAATAATGTTCATTGCAACGTATGCCGCCGAAAAGAAAATGCCTATTGACATTCGGTCAAATTTAGAGCGTGTGCCGCCGCCCACAAACTTGCCGCTTCGGAGCATTTCCTCTATCTCCGAAAGAGAGCCCTTTGTCATTCTGCTGTCGGCGTCGATTGTGACGATTATTTCTCCATCTGCGGCGTTAACTCCGCAGTTCCTGACGCTGCTGATACACTTGTCCTCGTTTATAAGCACCTTTGCGCCGTATTCCTCCGCAATGGCGGCGGTGCTGTCGGTACAGCGGTTTGCCACAACAATAACCTGCACCCTACGGGGCGAAACTGATTCAGCAGCTTCCTTTATAGCCTCAAGGCACTTGCCGATATATTTTTCCTCATTGTGGGCAGGTATTATTACCGAAAAGGTATATTCCCTCATAAAGCCTCCTGTGTTAAGCCGATTATTACCGAAAATCAGGGCTTTTTCAGTTTTGGGTACGCATCTGTTACTATATAACAGAAGTTGTTCAGCGTAGCGTCCTTTGAACACCGGCCGTCAATATAATCAAGCATACAATAGGGGAACAGCTCGTTGATATAGTAATCATAAACCGTCTTGTTCTTATACTTGATACTCTTTGCAACCTTCGTAAGCACCGCATAATCGTTCTGACCGCCTAAAAATTCGTTTCCGTAGCTTTTGTCCTTGGCGATTTTATCGTTTACAGAGGTGTTGTTAACGAACAGTCCGTCTTCCTTTGCAAGCCTGGTGCAGATTTTGGTGTTAGCGGTAAAGGCGTTCATTACATCCGCAAGCATTTCGGGATTATCCGAGCCTTCCGCCGCCAGCAGCCATGTGCCGCCCATACAGAAATTGTAGTACCACGACGGGCCGAAGAAGCACATAGTCCTGCCTTTGTCATACATTTCATCAGATTTTTCAGCGCTCCACAAGCTGTTCATAAGCGTATAATCGTTGGCAAGGAATTTTTCCGTCTGATCAAGCCAGCTGTTCATTT
>CAMDZU010000028.1 GCA_945910715.1 uncultured Clostridia bacterium | reverse complement strand
AGCATGAAAAAGGGTAAGGCACTTCGGGTTATTTCACTGCCATTCGCTGTATTGTTTTTTGCGCTGCTTTTCCTGCTGAATTTCGCTTATATACTGGCTTCTCTGCTGCTTGTTTCGGGGGGACTGCTTACCATTCCCGCAGGCATAATTGCCGCTGTGGGACTTATTACCGTGGCGTCCGACCTTTCCCCCTTCGCCCTTGTTTTTGCAGGGGGCTTCTGCCTGCTTATTGGCGGCGGAATGGGGCTTTCACTCAGCTATGTCTGCACAGGGTCGGTAATTACCCTGCATAAATATCTCCGCTGGTACAGACCTTATGAAAGACAGGGCAGCCTTGCGGTAAACCACAGCAGACGGATAAAGGGGCACATGATAAGGCTGTTTGTTTTTGGCATTTTAAGCCTGCTTATGTGCATAGGAGTGCAGTATCTTGCCGTAAAATCGGGCTTTGAAAGCACCTTTATTTCGGAGCGTATGGAGTTTGACAGGGTAAACTACATTACGGTAAACACCACCAACCTTGACCTTACGGTGAAAATGTACGGCGGCGAAAGGATAATTGCGGAATACGAAAACGACAGCCCCATAATTGCTGATACAAGCGACAACAGCAGGCTTAAGCTTACCCAGTCGGACGACTTCACATTGTCCCTTTTTTCCGCAAAAATGTTCAGCTACAAAATGACCCTGTACATTCCCGAAAGCGAATACAGAGAGCTGGTTTTCAGCTCCACAAGCGGCGATATTCACACCGAAAGGCTGACGGCGGAATATCTGGAGCTTGCCACAAGGAGCGGAAACATAACCGCACAGAATCTTGACTGCAAGCTGAAAATCGTAACGGACAGCGGCAGAATAACCCTTGACTTTGACCGCTTCGGAAACACCGCAAATATTCAGTCGGGGTCGGGAAGCATAACCGCCGCAATCCCCGGAAATTCCCCCATAGCCCTTGAATTTATCACCGACAGAGGTACCTTTACCTCGCAGCTTTTTGACAGAAAATACAACGGACGAATAGGCGACGTATCCGAAAGCAGAGGACCTTCCCCTCACAATTTCAACGTGACAAGCGGTACGGGCTGCCTTGAAATATACGAAAAACAGGAGTAAAAATGCTTTCAATAATAATTCCTGCCTTTAACGAGGAGGAAAATATCGAAAATACCGCAGACGTCATTTCTTCCCTTATGGATGAAAACGGCATTGACTGCGAAATAATCTTTGTGGACGACGGCTCAAGGGACAGAACCTGGGAGCTTATCGACGGTCTTACAAGAACAAATCCCTCTGTAAGAGGACTGAAATTTTCAAGGAATTTCGGCAAGGAGGGAGCGATTTTCGCAGGACTGAAGGCCTGCCTGGGGGACTGCGCCGTGGTTATCGACTGCGATTTGCAGCACCCACCCAAGGTTATGCTTGAAATGTACAATCTGTGGAAACAGGGCTATGAAGTGGTTGAGGCGGTAAAGGCGGACAGAGGCAAGGAAGGTCTTTTGTACAAGCTGTTTGCAAAGGGCTTTTACCGTATGATGAAAAACTCCGCCAACATAAACCTTGACCGTGCCAGCGACTACAAGCTGATGGACAGAAAGGTTATAGACGCCCTTAACGAAATGCCCGAGCGGCTCACCTTTTTCAGAGCCTTGTCAAGCTGGGTAGGCTTTAAGACAACGCAGGTTGAATTTGTGGTAGCGCCGAGGAATGCAGGCAAAACCAAGTGGAATTTCAAAAAGCTGTTCAAATTCGCTCTTAACAATATTACAAGCTTTACCTCGCTGCCCATGCAGATAATCACCGTAACGGGCATAATCTGCATAATCGGGGCAATAATCCTTGCGGTGCAGACTTTGGTGAATTTCTTCTGCGGAAATGCGGCGGACGGCTTTACCACCGTAATTCTGCTCCAGCTTATAATCGGCTCGGTGCTGATGATAGGTCTTGGCATTATCGGCTATTACATCAGCAAGATTTACGAGGAAATCAAGTTCCGCCCACGATATATCGTATCCATTGACACAAACGAAAGGAGAAAAAACAATGCTGACAACAGCGGCCGCTGAAACAAGCACTATACAGATAATACGCGGCTATGCAAGGCGGTTCTGCAAAAGCAACTATCAGATTATGCTTGCCTTTGCAATACCCTTTTTCACTCTCCTTGTAGCCTATATGTGCATGGGAGTTTATCCCGTAGGAAACGGCTCGGTGCTGTCCCTTGACCTAAACGGACAGTATGTGTACTATTATGATTATATGTACGACGTTTTTGCAGGAAAAGAGAGCATTGCCTATTCCTGGAGCAGAAACCTTTCGGGTGAATTTATGGGCATTGTGGGCTACTATCTTGCAAGCCCCTTCAATTTCCTTGTGTGGATGTTTCCGAGGGAGCATATAACCGAGGGACTGCTCCTTATGATGATAACAAAGGTGGGCGCAATAGGCGCTTGCTGCGCTGTTTATCTTTCAAGGGGAAAGGGCTTCGATAACTTTACGGTAATTGTCTTTTCGCCCCTTTACGCCCTCTGCGCCTATACCGTTGAGCAGACAATGAACCCTATGTGGCTGGACGGGGTAATGGCGCTGCCTATCGTGGTTTACGGCATTGAAAAGCTTATTGACGAAAACAAGTTCAGAATGCTTATAATCGCTTGGGTTTATTCCTTTGTGACCTGCTTTTATATAGGCTATATGATAGGCATTTTCTCGGCGTTTTACTTTATCTATTACTGCTGCGCCACGGGAAACAAAAAGGTTTTCTCCCACCTTTTCAAGAAAGCGGGGCTGTTTGCCCTTTCGGCGGTAACGGCGGTTATGATAAGCGCCTTTATGATACTGCCCGTCTATAACTCATTGTCCCTGGGCAAATTCGAGTTTTCCACTCCCGACTACTCCCTTAAACAGAACTTCAACCTTATTCTTCTTGCAGGAAAAATGCTGCCCGACAGCTACGACACCGTGCGTATGACGGGACTTCCCTTCCTTTACTGCGGCACAATCTGTCTGCTGCTTGTTCCTGCGTACTTCTTCCTAAACAAGCTCCCTGTCCGTGAACGTGCGTCAGGTGCGGCAATAACCGCATTTATGTTCGTTTGTATGTATATCTGCCCCGTGGATATGATGTGGCACGGAGGACAGCTGCCTAACTGGCTGCCTCAGCGCTATTCCTTTATGGTTTCATTCCTGTTTGTATGCTTTGCGGCTAAGGCATTTGAGCATCTTGGGGAAATTCGGGGAAAAATGCTTGGGGCATTTGCGGCGGCGTGGTTTATTCTCATTCTGTACCTTGAAAACCTTGATACCTTTGACGAAACATTAGGCTCAAGCGGCCGTGACTGGCTGGACGGAATTACGGTAATTCTCCCTGCTCTGCTGCTCCTGCTTATTGCAACAGGTATTCTCTGCGCTTTCAGAACCCGCATGAAGAAAAGCTTTTCCGCAAAAATTCCCCTTGTGGTCTTTATCTGCGCCGAGCTGAGTTTCAACACCACTCTCCAATGCGTAAAGCAGAACATTGATATTGTGTATTCCTCAAGGGACAGCTACAACAACGTTATTCTCCCCACCCGTGAGGTGGTGCAGGAAATCAAGGCAAATGACAACGGCTTTTACCGCATTGAGAAAAACTTCTTCCGCACGGTAAACGACCCTCTTGCCCTGAATATGTACGGACTTTCCCACAGCTCCTCAACGCTGAACGCAAAGCCCATTGCAATGCTTGAAAAGCTGGGCTTTACCGCAAGCTCCCATTACACCCGTTTCAGCGGAAACACTCCCCTTACCTGCGACCTTTTCGGGGTAAAATATATCCTTTCCACCGCCACCAACGCAACCAGCGACATAAAATCCGCCGAGGACATTACCTATGAGGTAAACGGCAACTGTATGCCTGTTGCATACCTTGTGGATTCGGGCATAATGGATTATAATCTGATCAGCGAGGACCCTTTCAGAAATCAGAACACCCTTCTTTCCACAATGCTTGGGGACGAGGAAACCAACATCTACTTCAAACGCATTTACGAAGCGGATATGGAAACGGAAAACGTTAAGCAGGGCACAACCACCGACGGACATCACTCCTTTAAGGTGGAAAAATCGGGCAAAAACGCACAGCTTGAATACACCATAAGAATGACCGACGGCGGCACTCTCTATATGTATCTCCCCACAAGGTATCAGCGTCAGCTTAACGTATGGATAAACAAGGAATGGGGCGGAAACTATTTCGAGGGGGACAACTACCACATAAAAAATCTCGGCACCTACGACGAGGGAGAAACGGTTGACCTTATCCTCACCCTTACAAAGGACGACCTTTATTTTAAAGAGGCTCAGTTTGCATACGTTGACGAGGAGATGCTGAACGCCGACATTGAGAGGCTGCATCAGATGAACAGCGGCACTACTGTTGAGGCGTTAAGCACAACTCACCTTAAAATAAGCGTAAACGC
The DNA here is from genome assembly GCA_945910715.1 of uncultured Clostridia bacterium. Classification (GTDB taxonomy): domain Bacteria; phylum Bacillota; class Clostridia; order Oscillospirales; family Ruminococcaceae; genus Ruminiclostridium_E. The sequence goes on along the minus strand of CAMDZU010000028.1, from coordinate 5,535 downwards.
CGACACAGACAGAGTGCTGTTTACCACAATTCCCTCCGAGCCGGGCTGGAAAATCACCGTTGACGGCGTTGAAACAGAGCCCAGCGAGGTTCTTGGCTCACTTATGGCAGTTCCCGTAACAAAGGGACAGCACGTTGTGGAAATGACCTTTACAACGGCAGGCTATCCCCTTGCGTGGTATATTACCATAGGCGGCATTGTGATTTTCGCACTGATGATTTTTGTCAGCGTAAAAATAAACAAGGTTAAAAATTCGGTAAAGGCAATTCCCCGAAAGGAAACCGAAACCGAAGCCGAAGCCGAGGAGGAAATCTCCGAGGATTTTGACGAGGAATAAACGAAAGGAAAAACAAAATGATATTAGCAATCGACGCAGGCAACACCAATATCTGCATTGGTGTGTTTGACAATGATAAGCTGGTTATGGAATCCCGTGTTGACACCAACAGCGCCCGTATGTCCGACCAGTACGCAATAATGTTTGACGACATATTCTCACTGAACAATGTGGATAAGAATAAAATAAACGGAGCAATAATTTCCTCCGTTGTTCCTCCCGTAACGGGACAGATAAAGGCGGCAATCGAAAAGCTCTGCGGAGTAGAGCCGCTAATCGTTGGACCAGGGGTAAAAACAGGACTAAACATAAAAATTGACGACCCGTCAACACTTGGCGCTGATTTGGTCTGCGGCGCAGTCGCCGCAAAGGAACTTTACAAAACTCCCTGTATTACAATCGACCTTGGCACGGCAAACAAGATTTACGCCCTTGACAAAAGCGGCGCATTTCTGGGAGTTACAATCGCCCCCGGAGTGCGGATTTCCTTTGAGGCTCTTTCAAGGCAGACGGCGGCGCTGCCTCTTATCAGCGCCGACCCTGTCAAAAAGGCAATCGGCACAAACACCGTGGACAGTATGCGGTCAGGGGTGCTTATAGGAGTTGCCTGCATGATTGACGGCTTTATCGAGCGGTTTGAGCAGGAAATGGGACTTGAAAAGGCAACGGTGGTTGCAACGGGCGGCTTTGCCGCAACCATAAAGCCCTACTGCAAGCGTGAGTTTATTTTAAATCCCACGCTTATACTTGAGGGTCTGCGCATAATTTACAGAAAAAACAGCAGAAGAAATTAAAGCGGGCAATGGGGAAACCCATTAAATATATTCAACCCGGCGATGCACCCGTCGTCATACGGGGCGTCAGCAAAGGAGATTTTATGACACAGAGAACAAACAGCGTAAAAATCCTGCGCATGGTACAGCTCGCCGTACTTACTGCAATTATGATTTTGCTTGAAGTAACGGGTCTTGGGCTTATCAAAATCGGTGTAGTGGAAATGACAATACTCATTATCCCCGTAATCATCGGCGCAATCGTACTTGGCAAGAGTGCAGGGGCATTCCTCGGCGGAGTGTTCGGACTGCTTTCTTTCCTTGAATGCTTCGGCAAAAGCGCTTTCGGCGCAACTCTGCTTGGAATCAACCCGATTTTCACGGCGTTAATGTGCTTTGTTCCCAGAATTCTTTCGGGCTTCCTTGCAGGACTTACCTATGAGACTTTAAAGAAAATTGACAAGACAAAGGTTATTTCCTACGCAGTGGCAGGACTTGCGGGTGCGCTTTCCAACACGGTTTTCTTCCTTGTACTGCTTATTGTCCTTTTCGGCAGCACAGAGTTTATTCAGGGACTTATGGAAATGTTAGGCTCCTTTAACCCATTTGTTTTCGGCGTTTTATTCGTAGGAATAAACGGACTTATCGAGGCAATCACCTGCACGGTTTTAGGCGCAGCGGTAGCAAAGGTACTTGTCAAGACTATTCCTGCAAACAAGTCGGTTGAGAGCGTTCAGGTCAAGACGGCTGAGGAGGAGTAAGCTTTATTCCCATTAAGGCGAAAGTGTTATACTTAAAGTATAACGGAACATATTATTTACTTAAAAGGCAGGGGTTAATCCCCTTGCCTTTAATATGCAGAAAAGGCTTAGCCGCCCTATCTGCTCCAACAGCAATCCTTACCATAAACAGAGGTAATACAAATGGAATACTTCCGCACCGTCGCAGGCAATCTCTCCGAATACCGACAGCTTGTTGACGAAATCAAAAAACATACCCTGCCATCTATGATGACGGGGCTTTCCCACATTCACAAGGCGCATTTCCTCTCCGCTCTCGCCTATGAAAACATTCCCTCTCCCATTCTTGTCCTTGCCGACAGCGAAAGCGAGGGCAGCCGTCTTTGCGAGGATATAAACTCAATGTGCGGCGAGGAAAAATGCCTGCTTTATCCTGCAAAGGATTTAACCTTAGGCAACGTGGAGGTGGTTTCCCGTGAATACGAATACCGCCGCATAAACGTGCTTTACAAGCTTGCCACGGGGCAGATAAATATGGTAATTGCCGCTCCCGACGGAGCAGGACAGCTTACAATCCCCAGAAAGGTACTCCTTGACAGGACAATCACCATAAAGCCCGGGGACGAAATCCCCCAGCAAAAGCTTATCAGTGCGCTCCTTGCCGCAGGCTTTTCACGGTGCGACCAGATTGAGGGTGTTTCCCAGTTTTCCGTCCGTGGCGCAATTGTGGACATTTACCCCATAAACTTCTCCACCCCTGTCCGCATTGAAATGTGGGGAGATACGGTTGACACAATCTCCACCTTTGATATAGAAACCCAGCGCCGTGTGGACACCATAAAGCAGATTGAAATTGCCCCTGCAATGGAAACACTTTTCGAAAGCAGCGACGTCCTTGCAGAGAAAATCGACAGTCTTTCTTCTGCGATCAGGGGCAAAAACGCCGAGCAGGTCAAGCGTATGCTCAACAAGGACTTTGCCAAGCTGAAATCGGGGGTAACAATAAATCCCGACAAATATTTCCCTTTATGCTATGAGGAAGAAGCAAGCCTTTTTGACTATACCGAAAGTATAATTATATGTGAATATACCAACTGTAACGAGAATTACCGTGCCGCCGCCAATCAGCACAGCGAGGATTTAAAGCTGCTTTTCGAGGACGGTGAGCTTTGCAAGGGACTTGACCGCTACATTCTCACCAAAAACGAATACTCCGAGGCAGTGAACAAAAAAGCCGCCGCATATTTCGAGCAGTTCCTCCGAGGAGGAGATTTAAGCCTTGGCAAGCTGATGAACATTGAGGCAATACGGCTTTCCCCGTGGAGCGGCGAATTTAAGGTGCTTTGCGAGGAGCTTACGGACTTTGTGAACAGGGGCTACTCCGTAATTGTCTTTGCAGGCACGGAAAAGGCGGCAAGAACTCTTGCAGACGATCTCCGTGACGAAAAGCTTATGGCTGACTATTCCGAAAATCCGAAAAAGCTTGTTTCGGGCAGGATTTACGTCTGCCGCGGCACTCTTTCCGCAGGCTACGACTATCCTCTTGCAAGATACGCCTGCATTTCCCATACGGCGGTGACAATCGCCAAGCGCAAGCCTCCCAAGCGGAAAAAAGCGGAAATAATAAACTCCCTCAACGATATAACCATAGGCGACCTTGTTGTACACAACAGCTACGGCATAGGCGTTTTCGAGGGAGTGCAGAAGCTTACAAGCGACAAGGTAAGCAAGGACTACATCAAGATAAAATACGCAGGCACGGACGTGCTTTATGTGCCCGTTACCCAGCTTGACCTTATTTCAAGGTATATAGGCAACGCCGACCTTAACACGGTGAAGCTGTCCAAGCTGCACACCGACCAGTGGCAGAAAGCCAAAACCAAGGCGAAAACCGCCGCAAAGGAAATGGCGGCGGAGCTTATCGAGCTTTACGCTAAGCGGCTTAAAAGCAAGGGCTACGCCTTTTCCAAGGACGGAGAGGAAATGGAGGACTTCGAAAACCATTTCAACTATGTGGAAACGGACGACCAGCTGCGCTGTGCTGCGGAAATAAAGGCGGATATGGAAAGCGGCTCGCCAATGGACAGACTGCTTTGCGGCGACGTTGGCTTCGGCAAAACCGAGGTGGCTCTCCGTGGGGCTTTCAAGTGCATTATGGACGGCAAGCAGTGCGCTCTGCTCTGCCCAACCACCGTTCTTGCGTGGCAGCATTTCCAGACGGTAACAAAGCGTATGGAGGGCTATCCCGTAAAAATCGAGCTGCTTTCCCGTTTCCGCACCCCGAAAGAGGCAAAGGAAATACTGAAAAAGCTTAAATCAGGCTCAATTGACATGATAATAGGCACTCACAGGCTGGTGCAGGACGACGTTGAGTTCAAGGATTTAGGGCTTGTTATTATCGACGAGGAGCAGCGTTTCGGCGTTAATCATAAGGAAAAGTTCAAGGAAATGTTTGCGGGAGTGGATATTCTCACCCTTTCCGCAACACCGATTCCAAGAACCCTTAATATGGCAATGTCGGGAATCCGTGACATGAGCGTTATTGAAACTCCCCCACAGGATCGACAGCCAATCACCACCTACGTTCTTGAACACGACTGGGGCGTTATCGGGCAGGCTATACACAAGGAGCTGCGCCGCAACGGTCAGGTTTACTATATCCACAACCGCATTGAGTCAATTTCCCAGTGCGCCGCAAAAATACACGAGCTTGTCCCCGATGCAAACATAGGTCTTGCCCACGGACGAATGGAGGAGGACGAGCTGATGGAGGTCTGGCGGAAGCTTACCGAACACGAAATCGACATTCTTGTATGCACCACCCTTATTGAAACGGGGGTTGACGTGCCCAACTGCAACACGCTGATTATCGAAAATGCGGACTATATGGGACTTGCCCAGCTGCACCAGTTGAGAGGACGTGTAGGCAGAACAAACAAGCGTGCTTACGCCTATTTCACCTTCAAAAGGGGAAAGGTGCTGTCCGAGGTGGCGGCAAAGCGTCTTGACGCAATAAGGGAGTTTACCCAGTTCGGCTCTGGCTTCCGCATTGCCATGCGTGACCTTGAAATAAGGGGCGCAGGCTCAATTTTAGGACAGAGCCAGTCGGGACACATGAGCGCCGTGGGATATGATATGTATCTTAAGCTGCTGAATGAGGCGGTTGCGGAGCAGAGGGGCGAAGCTCCCGAGGTAAAGGAAGAATGTCTTGTGGACGTTAAAATCGACGCATACATTCCCGAAAACTACATTTCCAATCAGGCACAGCGGATTGCCTGCTACAAGAAAATTGCCTCTATACGCAACGAAGATGACGCAATGGACGTTACCGACGAGCTTATCGACCGCTACGGAGATATTCCAAGAGCGGTTTACGGACTTATCGACGTTGCACAGCTGAGGAATATGGCTCAGGAGGCAGGCATAACCGAAATCGTGCAAAGCGGCGATTATATCCTTTTCTACACGGCAACGCCCGATATGGAAAGGGTGGCAAGGCTGAATACGGTCCTTGACGGACGGGTTGAACTGAATTTCAAGGGCAAGGTAAACGTCAAGGTCAAGCTTGATAAAAACGAGCCGCCGCTGAAGCTGATGAGGGCGGTGCTGACAGAGCTGGTGGGGTGACTGATGGGGCTGCTCGCCCCGATTTGATTTGCCCTCGCTATTGTTGAAAGGGGATTGC
>CAMDZU010000027.1 GCA_945910715.1 uncultured Clostridia bacterium | reverse complement strand
CTATGGTTTTGACTGAATTGGTATTGAACGGCTTTCCTGCGGCTTCGCCGCACACTCCGCAATTCGGTGTGATAAACCTATAGACAATGTCTATAGGTTGATCGGGAAATAGTATAAAAACAATCTCAATTCCACTTTGCGAAAGGAAAAATTATGGATTTAAACTACGTTTTAAAAACCCTCTGCGAGGCAAACGGCGTTTCGGGGGAGGAAAAATCCGCTTCGGAAGCAGCCTGTGAGCTGCTTAAAAATTATGCGGACAATGCAAGGGTTGACGTTTTCGGCAACGTAACCGCTTTTATCGGCGAAAAGGACAACGGCAAGGAAACGCTGCTGCTGACCGCCCACATTGACGAAATCGGACTCGTGGTAAGCTACATTGACGACAAGGGCTTTATCAAGGTGGGAAAATGCGGCGGAATTGACCCCCGTCTGCTTGCGGCGCAGAGCGTTACCGTATGGGGCAAAAAGCCAATCAAGGGCGTAATTTCCACATTGCCGCCCCACGTTAACCCCGATACGAAAAAGGCAATGAAGCTTGAAAATGCGGCGATAGATACGGGATATTCCAAAAAGCAGCTTGAAAAGACAGTTTCCCTTGGGGACAAAATAACCTTTGACAGCCAATTTGCGTCCCTTCTGCACGGCAGAGTTACAGGCAAGGCTCTTGACGACAGGTGCGGCGTTGCGGCAATTCTATATGCCCTTGAGCTGTTAAAGGGCCGTAAGCTTAAATACAACCTTGAAGTTCTCTTTGCGGTGCAGGAGGAGGTAAGCGGCAAGGGAGCAAAAATCGGCTCATATACCGCTCAGCCCGACCTTGCAATTGCGGTTGACGTAAGCTTCGGGGCAACCCCCGACGCAAAGCCCTGGAAATGCGGCAAAATGGGCGGCGGCGCTATGATAGGCATTGCGCCCAGCCTTTCAAAGGAAATTTCATCAGAGCTTACCGCCCTTGCAAAGGCAAGGAAAATCAGGCATCAGATTGAGGTTATGGGCAGCCGCACAGGCACAGACGCCGACGATATAGGCATTTCAAGAGGGGGCGTAAGGACAGGCCTTATCTCAATTCCGCAGAAATATATGCACACTCCCGTGGAGGTGGTGGAAACGGCGGATGTTGAGGCGGCAGGCAGACTTATTGCCGAATTTGCGGACAGCGAGGGCGGAATTGCCCCCCTTGCGGAAAACAGCGTAATAAAGCCTGTTTCCGACAGGAAAAAGTACAATGACAAGCTTATCAGCCGCATTGCCGGATTCTCATATATAAATGGTATAAGCGGCGACGAAAAGGAAATAAGGGACAAAATAATTTCCGGGCTGCCCGAGGACGTTTCTTACAGCGTTGACAATATAGGCAATCTTATTGTGGAGAAAAAGGGAAAGAAAACCCCAAAAAACAAGCTTATGATATGCGCTCACATGGACGAGGTGGGCTTTATAGTAACCCACATTACCGAAGGCGGCTATCTCCGCTTTGAAACGGTCGGGGGAATTACTCCTGCCGTAATTTTCGGCAGACAGGTTGTTTTTGCAAACGGCACTATGGGCGTTATTGCCGCTAAGCCTGTCCACTTGCTTGAAAAGGAGGAGGAAGAAAATCAGCCAAAGCCCGATTCCCTCTATATCGACATCGGCGCAGACAGCCGTGAGGAGGCGGAAAAGGCAGTTTCCGTAGGGGACGGCTGCTGCTTTGCAAGCAGCTTTTTCACCTTCGGCGACGGCTTTGTAAAGGGCAGAGCGCTGGACGACAGAGTTGGCTGTGCAATAATGCTGGATATGCTGAAATCGGAGCTTAAATACGATACCACCTTTGTTTTCACCGTGCAGGAGGAAATCGGCACAAGAGGCGCTGCGGCGGCGGTTTATACCGTAAAGCCTGATATGGCAATCGTCCTTGAAACCACAACCGCCTGCGATATTGCGGACAGCGAGGGCGAAAAGCAGGTTTGTATCCTCGGAAACGGCGTTGTCGCTTCCTTTATGGACAGGGGCACAATTTACGACAAGGAGCTTTACAGGCTTGCCTTTGAAGCTGCCGAGGAGCTTGGGGAAAAATGCCAGACCAAAACGGTGATTGCAGGCGGCAACGACTCCGCCGCTATTCACAAGGCTGTTGGCGGCGTAAGGACTATTGCTCTTTCACTGCCTTGCAGATATCTCCACTCTCCTGCCTGCGTAATAAAGGAAAAGGATTTACATTCCACAAGGAAGGTTGCGGAAAAAATGCTTGAAAAAATGGGCGGGCTATGATAAAAGCAGTTGATTCAATTGAACAAATCAAGAGTTTTCCGTCGGATATTTTCGGCGGAAAAATTCTTTCACTGGCTTATGCCTACGGCTTTGATTATGATTTCTGCCGCTTTTACAGGAGCCATAAGCTGCTGATAGGCAGATACTATTCCGATTTTATTATTGCAGGTGAATGTGAGGATTCTGAGGAGCTGGGGGGCTTTCTGTCCCTTAACGGCTTTTCCTCGGTTTTGCTGCCGCCCCAAATTGCAGAGGGCATAAAGCCTTATGTAAAGGGTGAATTTTCTGCCGACTATATATGTGAATATCAGGGCGAAAGGGGCAACGACCCTGTCACGGTAAATCCGTCCCTTGACGAGGTTTACTGCATACTGAAGGACGGTTTCCCCGATTTGCCCTACGAGGAATGGTACACGGATATGAGCCATCTGGTGCGCCACGGGATTTCGGAGTGCTATACCCTTGACGGAGCCGCCTGCGTAAAAATGTTCGACATTGGCGGCACGGCGTATATTTCCCTTGTGGCAAGCTCCCTCGAAATGAGAGGGAAGGGCAGCGTTTTTCGCCTTTTAAGAACAGTCTGCGGCAATTTTCTTGCCCACAGGGAGCATATTTTACTAATTTGCGCCGAAGAATTACTGCCTTTTTATGAAAAAGTGGGATTTACAAAAAAGGGAATAGCTGTTACAATTAGATAAGTGTGCCGCAAAGTCACATATTGCGGCGAGAATATTTAATTGAGGTATGATATGGGTTATTTTTCAATCGACAAAAGGCTTGAGCAGGCGGCGGAAATTGCAGAGGAAAAATGCGCCGAGGCATTCGACCGAATAAATGAAACCGCACGGTACAACGGAGAAAAGGTGCTTAAAGCCTTTATCGACAACCGTGTTTCCGATATGCACTTAAAGGGCACAACGGGCTACGGCTACGGGGACGACGGCAGGGACAAGCTGGACGCTGTTTTTGCGCAGGTGCTCGGCGCAGAGGACGCATTGGTGCGCCATACCTTTGTAAACGGCACTCATGCCATTTCCACAGCCCTTTTCGGCATTTTACGACCGGGGGATCTTATGCTTTCCCTGACAGGCAAGCCCTACGATACCCTTGAAGAGGTTATTTTCGGGGAGCACGGCGGCTCATTAAGCGAATTTGGCGTAAAATACGATCAGATAGACCTTGACAAGGACGGCAGAGTAAATTTCGGCGCAATCCCCGAAAAGGCAAAGGCCTGCAAGGTGGCTTATATTCAGCGTTCAAGGGGTTATTCCCTCCGCCCGTCCATTACCGTTTCGGAAATAGGCGAAATGGTGGACGCTGTCAAAAATGTCAATCCCGAGGCAATAATCATAGTTGACAACTGCTACGGGGAGCTTTGCGAGCGTGTTGAGCCTACCGACATAGGCGCAGACCTTATCGTAGGCTCTCTCATAAAGAACTTAGGCGGCGGAATTGCCTCAACGGGGGGCTATATTGCAGGCAAAAAGGAGCTTATCGAGCTTTGCGCCTACCGTCTTACAACGGTGGGAACAGGCAAGGAGGTAGGCTGCTCCCTTGGTCAGAACAGGGAGATGTTCCTTGGGTTGTTCCACGCTCCCGAAGCGGTGGCAAACGCACTCAAAGCCTCGGTTTTTGCAAATACCCTTTTCTCCGATTTGGGATATATCGCATATCCAAGAACAAACGAATACCGCACGGATATTATTTCCGCAATTCAGCTTGGCGGAAAAGAGGAGCTTATCGCTTTCTGCGAGGGAATACAGTCGGGAAGTCCCGTTGACAGCTCCGCAATGCCCGAACCGTGGGATATGCCGGGCTACGACAGCAAGGTAATTATGGCGGCAGGAGCTTTCACAATGGGGGCAAGCATTGAGCTTTCCGCAGACGCTCCCCTCCGTGAGCCTTATGCCGTATGGATGCAGGGAGGTCTTACATATCCTACCGCAAGAATAGGAATTCTCCTTGCGGCTCAGCGTATGCTTGACAAGGGCTTATTAAAAGTGTAAAATGAATATGTGTGAAATAAGAATGCAGAAAAAGTCTGCGGCAGATTTCCACAACGAAAAAAGGAATTAAAATGATAAGAAGTATGACAGGCTTCGGCAGAGAGCACAGAATTATCGGCGGACGGGAAATTCTTGTGGAAATACGCTCTGTCAACAGCCGCTATTATGAGTTTATCTCAAAGCTGCCACGCTCCTATATGTACCTTGAGGAAAAGCTGAAAACCCTGCTCAAGGGACAGATAAGCAGAGGCAAGGTGGAGCTTAGCCTTTCAATCTGCAACGTTGAGGGCAGAGAAACTCAGGTTACGGTAAATCCTACCGTTGTAGAGGGATATGTAACGGCGCTGAGGGGAATTTCCGAAAGGTACAGGCTGAAGGACGACCTTGCATTGTCAAACGTATTTCAGATGACCGACGCTTTCAACGTTATGAGAGCGGAGGTTGACGAGGAGGAAATATGGCAGGCGGTTTCGGAGGTTGCGGCGGCAGCATTGGACAAGTTCGTTGCAATGCGTGAAACCGAGGGCGCAAAAATGAAAGCGGATATTCTTGAAAAGCTTGCAAACGTTGAAGAAATGGTAAAGCAGGCGGAGATTTATTCCCCCGAAAACGTTGTGCTTTACCGTGAAAAGCTTATGGCGAAAATGCAGGAGGTTTTAGGCTCGGCTCACGTTGACGAATCCAGAATACTCCTTGAAGCGGCGATTTTCTCCGAAAAAACCGCAATCGACGAGGAAACGGTAAGGCTTCATTCCCACATTCACCAGTTCAGGGAAATGCTGGACAAGGAGGACATTGTGGGCAGAAAGCTGGATTTCCTTGTACAGGAATTGAACCGTGAGGCAAACACAATGGGCTCAAAGGCGCAGGATATACGGATAACACGCCTTGTTGTGGATATAAAGAGCGAGATTGAGAAAATCAGAGAGCAGATTCAGAATATCGAATAAAAATTCGCAATGACGAAAGGAATACAACTGAAATGGCAAAGATGAATTCACATTTTCTGGAGCTTAAGAAAAGCTATTTGTTTATCGAAATCGGCAAGCGTGTAAGAGAATACACCGCCGCTCACCCCGACAACAAGCTTATAAGAATGGGTATCGGCGACGTTACACAGCCCCTTGCTCCCTGCGTTGTCGAGGCTATGAAGAAAGCCGCAGACGAAATGGGCGTAAAGGAAACCTTCCGCGGCTACGAGGACAGCGGAATGGGCTATGATTTTCTCCGTGAGGCTGTTTCGGGCTATTACAAGAGCTTCGGCGTTGAGGTAAGCCCCGAGGAAATCCTTATCAGCGACGGTGCAAAGTCTGACTGCGGCAATATCGGCGATATTTTCGACGCAGACAACACGGTGCTTGTTACCGACCCCGCTTACCCCGTTTATGTAGATTCAAACGTTATGGGCGGCAGAAAGATTATCTACGCAGACTCAAACGAAAGTAACGGCTTTGCCGCAATGCCAGACCCAAGCGTACACGCAGACATTATTTATCTCTGCTCCCCCAATAACCCCACAGGCTCGGTTTACACAAAGGCTCAGCTTAAGGAATGGGTTGACTACGCAAAGGCAAACGACGCTGTAATTATTTTCGACTCCGCTTATGAAGCGTTTATTACAGAGCCCGATCTGCCGCGTTCGATTTTCGCCGTTGAGGGCGCAAGAGAATGTGCGGTTGAAATCTGCTCACTGTCCAAGACCGCAGGCTTTACGGGCACACGCTGCGGCTACACGGTAGTTCCGAAGGAGCTTATGCTGAAAACCCCAAGCGGCGAGGATATAAGCTTTATGCAGTTATGGTGCAGACGTCAGGGCAGCAAGTTCAACGGCGTTTCCTATCCCGTACAGAGAGCGGCTGAGGCGGTATTCAGCCCCGAGGGACAGAAGCAGACAAGAGCCACAATCGCATACTATCAGGAAAACGCAAGGGTTATGTCAAGCACCTTTGACGAGCTGGGAATCAAGTACACAGGCGGCAAGAATTCCCCTTATATCTGGTTCAAGTGTCCCGACGGAATGGACAGCTGGACAATGTTTGACAAGCTGCTTAATGAAATCGAGGTTGTAGGAACACCGGGTCAGGGCTTCGGCAAAAACGGCGACGGCTGGTTCAGACTTACCGCATTCGGCACACACGAGGCAACGGTTGAGGCAATGGGCAGAGTAAAGAAGCTGTTTTCAAAGTAATTTACGGCAACACCGCACAATTAACTGCTGCCGCAGTGAGCGAAATATCCTGACATAATACGATTTTTTGCAGGGGTTTGGGGGAGATTTTCAAGAAAAAATCTCCCCCAAAACTGAATAATCCCCACCATAATTTCCTCTGAAAATTCCGCTCCGTGCGTGTTTTCAGATCAACAACGAATAAATCCATACAGAAAGAAAGTGTTTTCAATGCAGAAAATAGACATTAACTCCACCCAGAAAACAGGACTTCCCCTTTACGAAATGATGAAGCTGTGGAATCTTGAGGGCAAGTACACCAACATTGACATAAGCGTAATAAATCTGCTCCCCGGTATAAGAGTACCGCAGGGGGACGGCTTCAGCTGCCATGACGCCGACGAGTACAGCGTGTTTGTTTCGGGAGAGGTTTATACCGAAAGCGGCGACTGCAAGGAAATTTGCAAGGCAGGAGAAGCAACCCTTATTCCAAAGGGCGAAAAGCACTGGTGCGAAAACCGCACGGACAAGCCCTGTACAATCGTGTGCGTAATGGCAAAGTAAGGTGAGCTTATGAACAAGGAAAGAATTGCCCGTGTTACGGAAAATATGAAAAAAGAGGGACTGGAGCAGATTATTGTCAGCTCCACAACCTCGCTGTTTTATTTAACGGGACTGTGGATTGCGCCCCACGAGCGTATGATTGCACTGTACCTTGACGCTGACGGAAAGGCAATGCTTTTCGGCAACGAAATTTTCGGCATTACCGAACAGGAAATCCCCCTTTACACCCACACCGACAGCGATAACCCCGTTAAGCAGCTTGCAGAAAGGGTAAAGGGCGGAAAGCTGGGCATTGACAAGTTCTGGTCAAGCAAGTTTCTTATCGGCTTAATGGAGCTGCGCCCCGACGTAAAGCCCGTACTTGGCTCTGCGCCCGTTGACCTTGCACGAATGATAAAGGATAAGGCGGAAATCGAGGCACTCCGCAAGAGCTCCGCAATAAACGATATGGTGGTAAAAACCATAATCGGGGAGCTTAAAGAGGGAAGGCGTGAAAACGAGCTTGCCGCAAGAGTTAATCAGCTTTACCTTGAAAACGGCGCAGACTGCGAGGGCACCCAGCTTGTGTGCTTCGGCGCAAACGGCGCAGACCCTCATCACGACGGGGATTCCACCGTTATTAAGGCAGGGGACAGCGCAACCTTCGATATATTTATCCCAATCAACCGCTACTGGTGCGATATGACAAGGACGGTTTTTTTCAAGGAGGTTTCAGCGAAACAGCGTGAGGTTTATGAGCTTGTAAAACGTGCCAACGAAACCGCCGAAAAGCTGATAAAGCCGGGGATGCTGCTGTCCGACATTGACAAAATCGCCCGTGACATTATTACCGAGGGCGGCTACGGAAAATATTTCACCCACCGTCTGGGTCACGGAATAGGTCTTGACTGCCACGAGCCTCCCGATGTAAGCGGCGCAAGCAATGTGGCTGTTCAGCCGGGAATGGCATTTTCCGTTGAGCCCGGAATTTATCTGCCCGGTGAATTCGGCGTGAGAATAGAGGACCTTGTAATAGTTACCGAGGACGGCTGCGAGGTGCTGAATAAAGCGAGCAAGGAGCTTACGGTAATTGAATAAAAAATGTGCTCAGGCATTTTACTGCCTGAGCATTTTTTTGAATAAAACTACTTTAAGGGCGGCGGTTTAGTGTGTCGCCTATAAAGCAGTTTTCGTCCCGCCGAGCAGATCATCTGTTGCAAAGATGAATCGTCGGCGAGGCGGAATTGCCAAAAGGGGCGCCCTTTATGGACAGCCTGTTATTTCGGCATCATATCAACCGCTTTGCCCAAATACACCGACCATATAAGCCGCTCCTTGACCCTCATTCCCGTCATTTCGGAAATTGCCTTTGCGTAAATGTCAAGCTGTCCGAAATACTCGCTGTACAGGTCCTCTTCCGTAACGTTTACGTTGGTTTTGTAGTCAACCAGCACAATTCCGTCCTCTTCCGCAAAGAACATATCCGCAATGCCCTGTACAAAGGGCTTGTCCTCGCTTTCAACGTCAAAGCCCACCGCTTTCGGCTCAATTTCGGTAAAAAGGGGCTGCTCTCGCCGCACCATTCCGCTTTTCCTGATACGCTCTCCAAGGGGAGAATCCATAAGCTTCTGAATATCAGCCGCCTTTACGCAGTCAAATTCACTTTGGATAATTTTTCCGCAGTCAAGAAAGGCTTTCAGCTGATTTTCCGCATTTTCCGCCGCCTTATCCCAGCTTATAAGCTCCAATACCTTGTGGTAAGCGTCCCCACGCTCCTTGCCTGTCATTTCGTCGCTTTTCTCAATAAAGCTTGGCTTGCGGATAAACAGCTTAACGCCGCCTTTATCCTTTCCGCTTTCGGTTTTGGGCGCAATATCCTCTATGCCTACCTCCGAAACCGTTACCTTTGCGGGAATTTTCGTTATTTCCTCAAAGGCGTAGCTGCGGCTGAGATTTTCCTTTATTTTTTCGGAAAGCTCCGTATAGTCGGCGGCGGTTTCTTCCTCCTGGGCAATGTCCGTGCTTGCTTCAATATCATCGTCCGTAAGCATAGTCAGCCTTATGGCTCCGTTTTTCACCGAGCCGCTTTCCATAAGCCATTTCAGCCAGCAATCCTCGGGAGGAGCAAAATGCTCCCCGTCCTCCTTTGCAGGGGGCTTTAAAGCGGCGGTCATAATCAGCTTTTCTCTCGCTCTCGTCATTGCAACGTAAAGCAGGCGAAGGCTCTGACTGCGCTCTGCGTTTTTTCTGCACCCGGCAATATGGGCATGGAACAGCGTGTCCGTTGTTACCATTCTGTCCCTGTCAATAACCGTCATTCCGATTCCGTCGTTGTTGTCCGCAAGAAATGCCCCGTAGCTGTCTGTAAAGTTGATTTTGTTCTGATTTCTCACCATAAAGACAATGGGATATTCCAATCCCTTTGAAGCGTGGACGGTAAGTATTGAAACAGCGTTTTCCTCTCCGTCGGCGGAATCCGCTTCGGTAAGCGCCACATTGTTTTTCCGCATATCGTTGATGTAGCTTATGTAGTCGGAAAGACTTCCGTCCGATCTTGAAAACAGCTTTACATACTGCAAATGCAGCCGTAAATTTGCCGCCTTGATATTCCCGTTTTCCGAAGCGGACATAAGGGGAATAAGCTCCGTATCGTCAAGAATATGCCGCACAAGACCTTCCACCGAGTTGTTTGCCATATAGGTGCGAAGTTCGCTTAAATCACGGCAGAATTTGCCGCACTGACTGTCGGTATCCTTCAGCGCCGTTACTGCGTCATAAAGGTATTCGTAAACCTGCCCCTTTTCGTTTTTCATTCTGCGGAGCATTGCAAGCTTGCCGTCGGAGAAATTGTACAAGGGCGAAAGCAGCACGTCCGCCATAGCAATATTCTTATAGGGATTGTCTATAATGGTCAGCAGATCCACCATAAGCATTATTTCTCTGCGGTCGGTGAAGCCCGATTCCTTTTTGGTTTTAACGGGAATACCCCGATTTTTCAGCTCCTGGCTGAAAACCTTTCCCGAGGTTGCAACTCCCGAGCGCATAAGTATTGCGAAATCCTTGTAGGTGCATTTTCTTCTGCTGCCGTCCGTTTCCGTTACAGGGCAGCCTGTTTTCAGCATTT
>CAMDZU010000026.1 GCA_945910715.1 uncultured Clostridia bacterium | reverse complement strand
AAGAAAAGAGAAAAAATGTGATATTTAACGAAAAGCCTTCAGTTAAAAATTATTACAAAACAGTTACAAGAAAATTGTATTTTAAGTTATTAAGTTACAATTCGGTTACAATAAAATTTACACGAATTTTTTCAATTTTCGAAACTTTTCGGGATAACGTTTACAAATCATCAATAAAAATTTTTCGGCGTTTTAAACAATATAACTATGTAATTTTTAGAATGTCAGGTTATGAATAAACAAATATGACAAAATGGTTACAATTGGATAAATGGCTTTATAAAGCCGTTTTCAAGGCTTGCTTTTTTGAAAAGTTAACGTTTACACAAGTTGAAGTACACAAATGTTTTTCATTTGTCATTTTAACCAAAGGATGAAAAAAAACCGCAGTTTGGAAACGTTTCCTAAAGTTTAATGACAAAAAATTTAAAAAAAGGACTTGCAAACGAAACGGATTTGTGATATAGTTACAAATGAAATCGGAAGACAATCACGAAAGACATATATCCTAACGAATGTGTGTATATTTTGTGTGACCCTTCCGTTCAAACCAAATGAATGTACATACACATTCAACAAACCATTTTGGAGGAAAGAAAGTATGAAGAAAAGAATTTTAGCTATGTTCTTAACATCAGCAATGATTCTGTCACTTGCTGGATGCGGCGGAAACACAGCTACAACAACAGCAGGCACAACAGCTGCTCCCAACGGCGAAACAACAACTGCAGGCGGCGAAACAACAACTGCAGGCGGCGACACAACAACAGCTGAAGTTACAGACGCAGCTCCTGCTGAACAGGGTAAGGTATTTAACATTTACGCATGGAACGAAGAGTTCAAGGGCTTCTTCGAAAAGTACTATGCAGGTACAACAGCTATCAACCAGGCTGACGTTGATGCAAACGGTGCTGAACCTATTTACTTCGACAAGGCTCCCGGAATCCCTGAGGGCGTAACAGTTAACTGGGTAATCAACCCATCCGACGACGGTGTATATCAGAACAAGCTTGACGAAGCTCTCCGTAATCAGGCTTCCGCAGCTGCTGATGACAAGGTTGATATGTTCCTTGCAGAAGCTGACTACATCTTAAAGTATGTTGACTCCGACTACACAATGGACGTTTCCAAGATCGGCGTTAGCAAGCTCGACACAATGTACGAATACACAGCACAGGCTGCTACAGACTCCAACGGCGTTATGAAGGGTGTTTCCTTCCAGTGCTGCCCTGCTGCTTTAATTTACAGACGTTCAATTGCTGATGCTGTTCTCGGTACATCTGATCCTGCTGAAGTTCAGAGCAAGCTTGATTCTTGGGAGAAGTTCGACGCAGTTGCTGCTACAGCTAAGGAGCTTGGCTACTACATGACAGCTTCCTACTGCGAAACATATCGTGTATTCTCCAACAACTCTACATCCGCTTGGGTAACAGACGGCAAGCTCACAATGCCATCAGTTGTTGAAGACTGGACAAACCAGGCTGAAACATACTTAAAGAACGGCTACACACTTACATCAGGCGTATGGGGCGATGAAAAGAACCAGCAGATGTTCAAGGACGGTAAGACAATGTGCTTCTTCGGTCCTGCTTGGTACTACAACTTCTGCATGGGCAACGCTCAGGATCCTGACAACGGCTGCTACGGCGACTGGGCTATCTGCCAGGGACCACAGGCATTCTTCTGGGGCGGTACTTGGATCCTCGCTGCTGAAGGTTCAGACAACACAGAAATGCTTGCAAGCATCATGAAGGCATTCACAGA
Organism: uncultured Clostridia bacterium; assembly: GCA_945910715.1. Classification (GTDB taxonomy): domain Bacteria; phylum Bacillota; class Clostridia; order Oscillospirales; family Ruminococcaceae; genus Ruminiclostridium_E. Next base: position 8,995 of record CAMDZU010000026.1, on the reverse strand, counting down.
GAACGAAGACGTTTGCTCCGCTCTTATTGAAAACGAAAGCCAGTTCACAAACAACTCTGCTGTAAACCAGAAGTATGCTGAAGACCCAGACTACGGCAACGCATTCCTCGGTGGACAGAACGATACAGCTATCTTCGTTGACCTCGCTAAGAACATCAAGTTCGAGAACAACACAATTTACGATCAGCTCCTTAACGAAAAGTACCAGTCAACAATCCTTGACTACTTCACAGGTGTTTGCGATAAGGAAACTGCTCTTAACAACTTCTACGCTTATGTAAACGAAACATACGCTGCAATTGAGACTCCGTAAGTCATCTTGCTCGGCAACTTGTTTACGCTCAGATGATTAAAAGAGAGGTGGGGCAAGTTAATTTGCCCTGCCTCTTACTTATATGAATGAGAGGGTATCAGCTTATGAATTCTAAAAAGCACAAGTCAATAAGCTATGCGAAGTGGGGATATGCTTTTATCGCACCGTTCTTTATAGTATATACTCTTTGCTCGCTGGTTCCGCTGTTCATGACCTTCTATAACAGCTTCTTTGAAAACTATATGGACGGTTTAAAGCAGATCGGACCGAATTTCGTCGGACTTGACAACTATATTTCCCTGTTCACTGTGAGCAATAATGGTACTATAGATATTCTTGTATATACCTCTAATACCATTATTATGTGGCTTATGGGTGCAATTCCGCAGATTGTATTTGCTCTTTTACTTGCCGTAATCTTTACAAGCGCAAGAATGAGAATCAAAGGTCAGCAGTTCTTCAAAACAGTTATCTATATGCCGAACCTTATCATGGCTTCCGCATTCTCGATGTTATTCTTCACACTGTTTTCAAACGTTGGCCCTATCAACCAGATTATCCAGGCAATGGGCGGCGAAGTATTCATGTTCTTCAACAATGAATGGTCCGCTCGTACGATTATTGCGTTTATCAACTTCTTAATGTGGTTCGGTAACACAACAATCCTTCTTATGGCAGGTATTATGGGTATCGACCAGAGCTTGTTTGAAGCTGCTTCAATCGACGGCGCAAACTCAAGACAGGTATTCTTCAAAATCACGCTTCCTTTACTTATGCCAATCATCGTTTATGTACTTATCACAGCACTCATCGGTGGTCTGCAGATGTTCGACGTACCGCAGATTATTTCTGCAGGTCTTGGTACTCCTAACAGAACCACAATGACTCTGGTAATGTACCTGAACAGATTTATCGGAACAAGTAAGAACTACGGTATGGCTGGTGCTGTTTCCCTCGTTCTGTTCGTAATAACAGGCTTACTCAGCATTATTGTATTCAAGTCCCTTATCCCATCCGATAAAAAGAAGAAGAAAGGAGGCAAGTAATAATGGCAAACAATCTTGAGGATTACAAAATCCACACCAGCAAATTCTCCCTTATTACTTCAAGAGTATTTTCCTATATTTTCCTTGCATTTGTTACTTTCCTGAGCCTTTTCCCATTCTATCTGATGATCATCAACTCCACCAGATCCAACGCACAGCTTCAGGCAGGTTTTGAAATACTTCCAAAGGAGCATTTCATTGACAACCTCATTACTGCATGGAACGATACAAGCATCTTCTTCCTTCCACAGGGTCTGTTAAACAGCTTTATCGTCGCTGCCTGCACATGTCTCCTTGGTACATATTTCTCAGCGCTGACAGCATACGGTATCTGCGTTTACGACTTCAAGGGCAAGAATCTGGCTCATAAGTTCATCATCTTGGTTATGATGATTCCTACACAGGTTTCAGCATTAGGTTTCGTACAGATTGTAAACAACTTAAACCTTACAAACACCTACTGGCCGCTGATTATCCCTGCAATTGCAGCTCCTGCAACTTATTTCTATATGAAGCAGTACATTGACAGTACTCTGCCTCTTGAAATTGTTGAGGCTGCCCGTGTTGACGGCTCAAACGAGTTCAGAACCTTCAACACCATTTGTATGCCTATCTTAAGACCGGCGATGGCTGTTCAGATGATTTTCGCATTCGTTGCGTCGTGGAACAACTTCTTCACCCCTGCTCTTATCTTAGACAAGAAGGAAATCATCACATTACCTATCATGCTTTCGATTGTACGTTCCCGTATCAATTCGCAGGCAGGCGATATGGGTGAGGTTTACATGATCATCTTACTTGCAATTATCCCTGTTGTAATTGTATATCTCTTCTTATCAAGATTTATCATCAAGGGCGTAACACTCGGCGCTGTTAAGGGCTGATTGTTACAAAGCGAAACAAGTAATATCAAAATCCCCAAAGGCATTGTCTTCGGGGATTTTTTATTGTCTATTTTTATTATTGACGTTGATAAGACATTATTATATAATTTACTTATCAGCGCAAAGCTGAAATAAAATAACAGAATTTGTCATGGAATACGGTGAGAAACCGTAACAGTCCCCGCTGCTGTGAGAAGGACGAAGGCTGCATTATGTCACTGGTAACCCGGGAAGGCGCAGTCAGAGGTTGATTTCAAGTCAGAATACTTGGCATTTTCGGAATTTATCGGAGGAATAAAAAATGAAAAAAGCAAAAACAATGGTAAGCGTAATTGCGTCAATGGCAATTGCGGCGGCAATGTCTGTATCCGTTTCGGCGGACAATGAGCCTGCAAAGGCGGTTGTGGCAGTGGAAAAGTTCACAGTCGGCGGCGGCTTTGTTCTTGAGCCAACGGTAATTGAGCTTGAGGAGGGCGACTCGGCGGCAGCAGTCTTTGAAAAGGCTCTGGGCGCAGAAAACCTTAACGGCGGCGACGGCGCAGGCACTTACATTGCCTCAATCAGAACAAGCTCAGAGGGCGAGCTTCTTCCCGAAATCGCAGCGGCACTTCCCGAGGGCACAGAAGTAACTGCTCCTGCCGACAGCCAATGGCTGGCTGCCCTTGACTACTACACAATGTCGGGCTGGATGTTCCTTATCAACGGCGAATCCTCAATGGTAGGCGTTGCGGACTATACAGTAAACGATGGCGACGTGCTCCAGCTTTGCTTCTCTGTAATAGGCTACGGCTCTGATATTGGCCTTGATACATCAAGTATGGCTGAATGGGGCGGCATGGCTCCTCTTTACGAGGTTGCGGACAGAACAGAATGCTACTCTGCTGCACTTACAAACAGCGATATTGACTGGTCATCTGTGGCAAACGTTTATGCAACCGCTGAGGACTGCGAAGCTATAATTAACAGCGCTGCTGACGTCGAAGAAGCTGAGGACGAGGCTGAAGAAGATACAGCCGACAATGATACAGCAGAAGCTGACGAAGAAACAGCAGATACAACTGAGGAGGCAGCCGAAAATACAGCGGCAGACAACTCATCGGATAAAACTGATAATCCGTCAACAGGCGTTGCAGATGTAACTGCAATGGCGCTTGTTTCCCTGGGCGCACTTGCAATTGCAGTAAGCACAAGAAAGCGCAGCTGATTGCCGATTTTATGAAGTCAACCCCGTTTGTTAAGACGAATTCTATTGGCAGTTCCCCCGGGAACTGTTTTGTAAAGACTCGCCGAAGCAGACGGGGTATTATTGACATTGGCGCAAAAAAAAATTGTATAATGGTTGAAAGAAAGAGGTGGCATTATGAAGAAAAAAATTATGGCATTGATTCTGCTTGGTGCAGTTATTTTATCATCAGCCTGTGTAAAGGCAGAAACAGAGCAGACAACTACAGCTGAACAGACAACTTCTTCAACCGAAGCAACCGAGGAAATCACAACAGTAACAACAACAGAACAAGCACCCGAAACCACAACAACCGAGGAAACAACAGAACCAACTTCAGAGGAAACAGCGGTATCCACAACCGAACCTGCAGAGGAGCTTACCGACCTTGTTGATTATGAGGGAATAGGCGAGGTTTATACAGGCGACCTTACCCTTGATTTTCTGACAGGACAGCAAGCCGCTATTTTCAACAGAGCCTACAAAATCGCAATGGCTTACGGGATGGCTACCGATGTATTCGGATTCCCAAGAGGCGATATGGACGAAAACTATTATTATTCAACAGGCGTAAGCTTTGACAGCTTTGTGGATTATCTGAAATCCGCTTATACAGACGATTCGGTAAGCGCATTCCTTAACAACACTTCGGTAAAAAATGTTGAGGGCGAGGTTTACTGGATTGACGGTGCAAGAGGCAGCGACATTTCCTATTCGGGCGTTTCCTTTGAGCTGATTGAGCAGTCGGAGGACAGCATAAAATTCAAGGCTGTTGCGGAGTATAAGGATCAGTTTGATGAAAACTCCGAAGCGCACTATGAGGAAATTCCTTTTGAAATGGTTTCAACGGACAACGGCTGGAGAATGAACGGATTTACCCTTTGGTTTTAACAAAATAAGCCTGATAAGACCTAAGTCTTATCAGGCTTTTGCTTTGTATTGGCATTGAACGGAGTTCCGAAATAACCCCATTTTATGCTGAAACGGCAATTATTTCTTCATTTGTTTCCAGTAATTCAGCTTCGGCAGCTGTGCTTCAAAATAAGCTCTTGCCTGCTCAGGCGGAAAATTATCGTTTGACATATGCTCAGCAAGAAAATCAACCAACGCTTCAAGGCTTCTGTAGGCAAATTTCCCATTGTTATAGCACCACTTGCAATATTCCTCATTGAAAGCGCCGTCAGGCTCTCTGCTGATAAGGGAATCCTCAAGGGGCATACCGCAGCATTGACAAATCAGCGTCCTTGGGGAGCCAAGCAGCGTGTTTACAGATACGTCAAACAGTTCCGACAAAAGCTTAAGGGTTTCGGTATTAGGCACAGTTTCTCCTGTTTCCCAACGTGATACCGCCTGTCGTGTAACATAAATTTTTCTTGCAAGATCGTCCTGAGATAATCCGTTTTTTGTACGGAGTTCAAGTATTACTTCTTTTGTTTCCATATAATCACCTCTCCATTATAATAACAAATATTTTCCAATCAATCAAGCAACAGGCTGTTGCTATCCGACCTCCCCAAAATCAGTTTACCCCTCCTCTCACAAACCCCTTGCAATAAATCTAAAAATATGGTACAATAAATAAAACAAATTGCACATTTTTCGGAAAGGGTGAGTTGAGTGGATATTCAGCGTTCGGGCGAGGATTATCTTGAGGCAATATATAAGCTGGACGAGCAGACAAGGTATGTCCGCTCAATAGATATTGCCAACGAGCTCGGCTACTCAAAGCCCAGCGTAAGCAAGGGAATGAGCATACTGAAAGAGCTTGGCTACATTACCGTCTGCGACGACGGGCAGATAAAGCTCACAAAAACAGGCTTAAAGCGTGCAAAAGAAGTTTACGAGCGGCATAAGCTTATCCGCAAATTCTTCATCGAGCTGCTGGGCGTTAATCCCATAACGGCGGAAAACGACGCCTGCAAGGTGGAGCACGTTATCAGCGAGGAAACCTATCTGCGCCTTAAAGCCTTTGTTGAAGAAAAGACAGCAGAAAAGTGATGTCAACCTTTTCCGCCTCAATTTCCTCAAAGGAGTCTTTTACCGTCAATGAAATGAAATAATCAGCGGCTTCGTAAACGGAGCTGCTTTTATTTTTTATCCGCAGCAGCGAGTCAATCTGCGGAAAGCCCTCTCCGAAGCCTTTTCCTGTCATTTTGCCCACGCTTTCCTTGACGCTCCATATTTCCGAAAAAAGTCTGTCGCTGTTTTCCGCTTTATCAAGGAGTGCCAGTTCATTTTCCGTGCAGACCCTTTTTGCCGTCCGAAAGCTGTACTTGCGTATATCCTGTATATCCACGCCCATTTCGGTTTTCCCTGCACAGCAGCAAACAGCGCTTCGGCAATGGCTTATGCTGAAAAAAATGTCCTTGTGCTTTGATAAATATGGCTTGCCTAATTCCCCGAAATCAAACTGTTCTGTTTCGAAAAAACCGCACTCCTTGTACAATGCATACTGCAGCAGAAGATAGGACAAGCCACAGTTAAGCTTATCATCATTGTGCATAAATCTCTGTGCAGTTTCCCTTCTCCATTGCGGCAGCATTAACAAAATCTGCTCTAAATATTCAGTCGACGGATTTTCAATTACATAAACCTTCAATACAACACTTCCTATTTTATTACCGGAATAACAAATTCTCTGTTTTAATATACCATTATCCTACTGCGTTTGTCAATATTGGCTTAAGCTGTAACTTTATTTTGTGAAAATTTGTTGATTATTTTTTTCTTTATCCCCTTTTATTTTTTTTATTATCTGATATAATATGACATATAGTTTAGGTAATCGTTTTCTGAAAATACAGAAAAAATAAACAGGAAAGAGGAGAATTGAATGTTTCTGTTAAAGTGGCTCTGGAAAAACCTTAAGGGCTATCGGGGATTATATATTTTTGCACTGGGACTTACCTGTATATGCCAGTCAATGTACATAATCACGCCCTATTTCAGCCAGCAAATCATTGATACCTTTATCTTCAATGATAATGCTGCGCAAAACCTTTCCGACCATAGGGACGTACTAATCGGTATGCTTCTTGCAATGGTTGGATTTACGCTGCTTCGCACGATTATTCAGTATTCCGCAAATATGATTTACGAAACCACCTCACAGGGCTTGATTTACCGCATTCGCAAGGTGCTGTACGACAATGTTCAAAGGCAGGACTCCGCTTTCTTTGACTTTTACCGCACAGGTGACATTATGACAAGAATGAGCGGCGACCTTGATATGATTCGCCATTCCGTTGCGTGGATAATCAAGACCATTGTGGAATGTCTGGTGCTGTTCACCGCAAGCACGGTATTCTTCTTTGCGATTGACCCACTTATGGCGGTTTGTCTGCTGGCTCTTACACCGATTATTTTCATTATAACATTTGTTTTCAAGAAAAAGGTTGGTCCTCTTTATGTTGACCTCCGTGACCGTCTTTCCGAAATGAACACGGGCGCAGAAGAAAATATTTCGGGCAACAGGGTTATCAAGGCCTTTGCAAGAGAAAGCTTTGAAAACAAGCGCTTCAACAAAATGAACAAGGACTACTCCGAGGCAAACAAAAAGGCGGCTCTTACATGGCTCAACTACTATCCAGCAATTGAAATCACCGCACAGGCGCTTTCCGTTGTGCAGCTTGTTGTTGGCGGCATTTTCGTTATAACAGGCAGAATAACAATCGGTCAGTTTACCGCCTTTTCGGGACTTATCTGGACTCTTTCCAACCCAATGAGAACGGTAGGAAACATTATAAACGACCTGCAGAGATTTACCGCTTCCGCAAACAAGATTATCGAGATTTACTACGGCAGACCCAAAATCGTTGACCGCTCGGACGCTATTGACGTTGAGGGCAGATTAAGGGGAGAGGTTGAATTTAGGGACGTTTCCTTCAGCTATGGCAAGCGGCAGGTGCTTAACGACATCAGCTTTAAAATCAACCCCGGTGAAACCGTGGCAATTATGGGCGAAACAGGCTCGGGCAAAACCACCCTTGTGGAGCTTATTTCAAGAATGTACGACCCTGATTCGGGTGAGGTGCTTGTGGACGGTCACAACGTCCGCATGATGAAGCTGGAACATCTCCGCAGCAATATCGGCATGGCAACACAGGACGTTTTGCTTTTCTCGGACACAATCGATGGAAATATCGCTTTCGGCAATTCAGATATGCCCGAGGAGGACGTGTATAAATACGCAGAAGCCGCCGACGCAGACGGCTTTATCAGAAAAATGCCCGAGGGCTATGACACTATCGTGGGCGAAAGAGGCGTTGGTCTTTCGGGTGGTCAGAAGCAGCGTATCGCCCTTGCGAGAGCACTTGCAGTCCAGCCGTCAATACTTATTCTTGACGATACAACCTCGGCGGTTGACCTTGAAACAGAAAAGAATATACAAAACGCTTTGGCAAACCTTGACTTCCCCTGCACAAAGATAATCATTGCTCAGCGAATTTCCTCGGCGAAAAACGCAGACAAGATTATTGTGCTTAAGGGCGGAAAAATTGCCGAAATGGGCACTCACGATGAGCTTGTGGCAAAAGGCGGCTACTATCGTGAGGTTTACGATTTGCAGACCTGAAAGGGGGAATAATTATGGCAAGAAATAAATATGACGTTGACGAAACCCTTGAAACGCCCTTCGACATACGGCACTTAAAGCGCGCTCTTGTTTACTGCAAAAAGTACAGGTGGAAAATTACAGTTTCGCTGCTGCTGAGTGCGGCTGCGGCCGTAATCGGTCTTTTTGCACCTATGATTTCCCAATACGCAATCGACAACTCAATACCAAACGGGGATATTCCCCAGCTTCTCCTCCTCGGCGGATTGTTTCTGCTGTCTATTGTTACGTCCGTTGCACTTTCGGTAATCCGCTCAAGGACAATGACAAAGGTTGGACAGGACATTGTTTATGACATAAGGACTGACCTTTTTGACCATTTGCAGAAGCTGTCCTTTGAATATTATGACAGCAGACCCCACGGCAAAATTCTCACCCGTGTAATCAACTATATAAACAGCATTTCCGATTTAATGACAAACGGACTTATCAACTTCGTGCTGGAAATATTCAACCTGATTTTCATTATCATTTTTATGTTCATAATGTGCTGGCAGCTTGCGCTTGTTATTCTCGGGGGACTGCCTATATTTGCGGTGGTAATGCTTATAATCAAGAACAAGCAGCGCAGAGCGTGGCAGGCTGTTTCAAACAAAAGCTCTAACCTAAACGCATATCTTCACGAAAGCATTATGGGCGTGCAGGTAACACAGCTTTTCACAAGAGAAGAGGAAAACGCTGAAATTTTCGACAAGCTTTCAAAGGCTTACCGCAAGGACTGGATGAGGGCTGTGCGCTTTTCAAACCTTGTATGGCCTACCGTTGATAATATCTCCATTTGGGTAAACGCAGCAATTTACCTTGTGGGACTGCTTGTTCTTGGCACATCAACGGTTTCTCTCGGTACAATCGTGGGTATGACAGGCTATGCAGGCCGCTTCTGGCAGCCCCTCCTTAACCTTTCAAGCCTTATCACCA
>CAMDZU010000025.1 GCA_945910715.1 uncultured Clostridia bacterium | reverse complement strand
GTACTTGTCATACCCGACAGCTTGTCGTACAGACGGAAGAAGTTCTGGAATGTAATTGTAGCAAGAGTTTTGCTCTCGTTCTTGATTTTAACGTTTTCCTTTGCCTCGATTGCCTGATGAAGACCCTCGTTGAAGCGGCGGCCGAACATAAGACGTCCCGTAAATTCATCAACGATAATGATTTCGCCGTCCTTGACAACGTAATCAATATCCCTGTGCATAATTCCGTAGGCTCTGATCGCCTGATTAACGTGGTGGAGAATGGTAAGGTTTTCGGGATCCATAAGGTTTTCGATTCCGAAATATTCCTCCGCCTTCTTTACGCCGCTTGGGAGCAGAGTTGCGTTCTTGCCCTTTTCGTCGATAAGATAGTCCCCGTCGTAATTGTCCTGATCTTCCTTTGAGTCAGCCTCAACAACCTTAACGCTTCTCAGGGTTTTAGCAAGTCTGTCAGCACGCTCGTAAAGGTCGGTTGACTTGTCCCCTCTGCCCGAAATAATAAGAGGAGTTCTCGCTTCGTCAATAAGAATTGAGTCAACCTCGTCCACGATTGCATAGTTCTGACCTCTCATAACACGGTCCTTCTTCTGAGTAACCATGTTGTCACGGAGGTAGTCGAAACCGAACTCGTTATTTGTACCGTAGGTAATATCGCAGTTATACGCCTTCCGTCTTTCGCTGTTGGGAATATCGTGAATGATAAGACCCACAGTCAAGCCAAGGAAGCGGTGAACACGGCCGATCTGGTCGCTGTCACGCTTTGCAAGGTAATCATTGACTGTAACAACGTGAACGCCCTTGCCTGTCAGTGCGTTCAGATATGACGGCAGAGCGGCAACGAAGGTTTTGCCCTCGCCTGTTTTCATTTCGGCAATACGTCCCTGATGAAGAACGATACCGCCTATAATCTGAACAGGATAAGGCTTGATTCCCAGTACTCGCCACATTGCCTCACGGCAAACCGCAAATGCGTCGGGAAGAATATCGTCAAGGGTTTCGCCCGCTTCAAGACGAGCCTTGAGAGCAGGGGTCTGCTCCTGCAGCTCCGAGTCGGACATTGCCGCATACTTCGGCTCAAGGTCAAGAACCTTTTGCTTTACGGGTTCAATGCGCCTTAATTCCTTTGTGGAATACGAGCCGAAAATTTTATCCAGTAATCCCATATATTAGCTCCTATATGAATATTTTTTAATATACATTTATTATATACCAGTTTATTATTATACACCCCAAAGCCCGTTTTGTCAATAAAAAAGCAATTTATAAAAAAGTTATAATTTTCTCTCAAATAATTGACAAATTATGTCGAACTTAGTATAATAGAATAAATAACAGCAGAGGGAGCGTATTGATATGGCAATTGTAAACGCAATGGAAAAAATCGTGGAAATTAAAACAGAGGAATTTCTGGAAAACATAGACTGCTGCAAATGCGAACAGTGCCTTGAAAATATCAAGTGCATTGCCCTCAACAATCTGCCTGCGAAGTATGTCAGCTCCTCAAAGGGCGAGCTTTTTTCAAGGCTGGGTCAGATTATGATAAAGCAGAACACGGTGGATATTGACGTTGCGGTTATGAACGCCATAAATATCGTCAAGGAGCACCCACGGCACAATAAATAAAAAACGCAAGCCCTGTGAATTATCACGGGGCTTTTTTTAGTGCAGACAGCCCCCGAAAAACGGAGGCTGTCATTTTATTCGGTTATAAGATCGCCGTAAACAACGCCAAGTCCAACCGTACTCATATAAACTCTGCCGTACTTGTTCATATCGCCGTAAACGAAATAGCCGTTGCCGGGGCCGCCGAACTGGTGCTGCGAGTCGTTGATTCTGCTCCAGGTTGCTCCCTCGTCTTCGGACCAGTAAAGTCCTGTTTCCTCTGCGTCGGCAGGTCTTCCCCACATAAATATTGCGTATGGGGAATCCTCCGTTTTGCCCTTGCCAAGTCCGATTGCGCCGCAGTAGCCTACAGAATCAAGACGTGTAAAGGTCTGTCCATGGTCGGTGGAAACCTGAAGTCCCATTGCAGGCAGATATACCTTGCCTTCAGCGCCCGGTTCAACAATTGGTCTTACCTGCGAGAAAATCGCAAGCTCTATGTTTTCCTTAAAGGTCTTGCCGCCGTCGGAGCTGTAATAGAAGGAGCTTCCGCTTGTCGCATATACATAGTCGGTGTTGACAGGGTCGGCGGCGATTTTCTTTGTGCTTGTGCCGCCCTTGGCCTGATTCCATGTTGCGCCCTTATCGGTGGTGTAATAGATATATGTACCGTTTCCGGGAGCCCAGAAGAAGGTCTTTCCGTCAGCCGAAACGCCAACTCCGCCCTCGTAAGCGATACGTCCGTCATCAAGGGGAGAATTTGTAACGTTAACCCAAGTTTCTCCGGAATCCTCCGTGTACCAGAAGCCCGGAGTCTGGTCGTTGCCGCCGCACTTTACCCATACGTTGGGTGCCTGAGCCGCAACCGCAAGGCCGGTCATCGAGCCTGCCGCACTGTTCATTACCATACCGTATTCCTCGGCGGTGTCCTGAATAAAGCCGTCATAGTCGCCGCATACGGTAACAAGCTTGCCACCGGGAATGCTTACAAGCTCATAAGGCACAGTTTCCTCAACGCCCTTTGCGAAGAAGTAAAACTCGGGAGTTTCGTCCCATATATTGTCGCAGGAGAAAATACCGTTGCCCGATACAACCATAATTTTGTCTGGATTGTTGGGGTCAATGCACATTGAGCTGCACCAATGCATAGAAGTTGTTGCAAGCCACTTTACTCCGCCGTCCGTAAGCTTCATTGTGTCGTTGAGCTTAACCCAGTCTGCACCGCCGTTTGTGGTCAGATAAAATTCATCGCCGAATGCGCCGTTTGGCTGGGGCATATAGATATTTTCCGTGCAGGCAACCATTCTGTCAGGGTTATTGGGGTCAATTACAACATCTCCATAGCCCTTTGAAGCAGGAGTAATATCGGTCATTGTATCGGTTGCAATGTCAAGCACTCTTATTCCGCCTGTTGCACGGTTGTTGTTCCAGGGACCCTCTGTGTTTGCGTAGGTGATAACGATTTTTCCAGCGCCGTTGTATTTCATACGCTGAACCATTATTCCCTGAGGCGCTTCCGCTACCTCGGCCCAGGTTTCGCCGCCGTCGGTGGATTTATAAAGGTTTGCCTCCTTTGTCCGTGAAATTGCTGCGTAAATTGTTGTACAGCTGTTCTCATCTCCCGATTGGGGGTCGATTAAAATGCTGCAAATGCCGTTGCCGTTGGAGGTTTCGGTTTTTGTTCCCATATCAAGAGGAGTAAAGGTCTTGCCGCCGTCGGTGGACTTTATCATTCCCCCCGAGCAGCCTCCTGCGTAGATTATATCGCTGTTTTTTGGGTCAACCGCAAGGCGCTCGCCGTTTCCTCTGCCCATTCCGTTGCCGTCAACCTTTATCATTTCGGTAACGTCAACACGGCTGAAGGTCTTGCCGTAATCGTCCGAAGCCATAATGCAGGTCATACCGTTGCTGAAATAGCTTGTTCCTGCAAGGAGATAAACCCTGTTTGGGTCGTTTTCCCCGTATGCAAGGGCGGAAATGCCTAAAAGTCCTCTGTCGTCCTCGCTTATATCGTAGGACATGGACTCCCACTTTTCCGTTTCGCTGTTGTATCTGTAAGCACCGCCAACGTCAGTACGGGCATAATAAAGCCCATTTTCCTTTGTAGCGAAAACGCCCGATACAAATCCGCCGCCGCCCATTGCAACCTGACTGAACTGCCAGCCTGAGCCTGAAACCACGTCCGTAACCTCCGCAGTCTGCCCGTCTGTAACCGAGGCGGTTGTATTATCCGCTGTTTCATTGCCGCCGCAGCCTGCTGCCGCAACAGCTACTGCCGCTGTTAAAATCAAAGCGGCTGTCTTTCTCATCTTCATAACAATTCCTTTCTTATAATGCACCGTTTGTTGTAAAGGATTACATTTGCTATTATACACGTTTTCTTGTGTAAAAGCAAGAGGATTTTGGAAATTTTCAAAAATATTTTATAAAATTTCACAAAACAGACCTCAGACTGCCTGCATTATAAAAGGTCAGCGAGAAGCCGTCAGATGCGAGAAAGCTCCATAGCGGCAAGGCTTTATGCCTGCCGCAGACGGTTTATGACGTAAAACCCTTTCCGACAGCAAAAACTACCCACAACCACATACTGCCAGCCAATATAAAAGGACGGCGAGAAGCCGTCAGATGCGATGAAACCGCATAACGGCAAGGCTTTGTGCCTGCCATTGTGCGGTTGAAGAAGCAGATGGCGGTTTATCGTCGTCCTGCATATACATTGTAGCCTGCCAAACCCTACTTACCTACGCAGAAGCGTCTGAATACCTCGTCTATAACCGTTTCGCTGACGGATTTGCCCGAAAGCTGCATTAAGCTGTCCAGCGCCTTTTCAAGCATAACTCCCGTTGCGTCAAGGGTAACGCCAATCTGTATCCCGTCAATCGCCTGCTGCAAAGCCTTTTCCGCTTCCTCGGCGCATTTGCGCTGGCGCTCGTTGGCGATAAAGCCTGCTGACATATCAAGGCGGTCAAGATCAAGAGTTTTTTCAACTACATCATTAAGCTTTTTGAGAGAGCCGGGGTCGTTGGCGGAAATCTCAACGGCTGTGCTGAACTGTGATGCAAGAAAAGGCATATCCAGCTTCTGTTCAAGATCTGCCTTGTTGATTACGCAGATACACTGCTTGCCCTTAAGCTTTTCAAGGAGGGTGTAGTCGTCCCTGTCAAGAGGTCTGCTGCTGTCGAAAACCGCAAGGACAAGGCTTGCCTGTTCAAGCTTTTTCAGCATCATTTCAACGCCTATTCCCTCAACAACATCCTCCGTTTCACGCAGCCCGGCACAGTCCGCAATACGCAGTACTGCGCCGCCAAGCATAACCGTTTCCTCCACAATATCCCTTGTTGTACCTGCAATATCGGTGACAATGCTCCTTTCAGAGCCTACAAGCAGATTCATAAGGGTGGATTTTCCCACGTTGGGCTTGCCCACAATTGCGGTGGGAACACCCTCCCGAAGCACCTTGCCAATATCGTAGCTTTCAAGGAGACACTGAAGCTGACAACGGCAGTTTTCCAGCTGACCGAGATGAGAGCTGCTTTCAAAGCTGTCCAGCATTTCATCGGGGTAATCAATCCATGCGGCAATCTGCACGGTTATATCAAGAATATGCTGTGAAATTTCCTCTATTCTGCGGTAAAGAGAGCCCTCACGCTGTGCGTTGGAGCAGTCGAGGTACTGCTTTGACTGGGCGTTTATTACGTCTATTACCGCCTCCGCCTGAGTAAGGGACATTTTTCCGTTGAGCAATGCACGCTTGGTAAATTCTCCCGCTTCCGCAGGCTCTGCTCCTGCGTTTATGCAGGCCTGCAAAACCTTTCGGGTAATGTAAATTCCGCCGTGGCAGGTAATTTCGCACACGTCCTCACCCGTGTAGCTGTGAGGCGCTCTGAAAACCAGCAGCACGCCGTCGTCAAGCATTTCGCCGCCGTCGGTTATATTGCCGTAGCATGCGGTGTAGCCTTTCATTCCGTGAATATCCTTACCGTTTACGGGGTTAAAAACCTTTGCCGCAATGTCAAAGGCGTTGTCCCCCGATATTCTTACCATTGAAACTCCGCCAACCGCCTGGGGAGTGGAAATAGCAGCTATTGCAGACATAATAAATCCTTCCGCTTATTCTTCAAGCCAGCTGTAAAAAGCGCTTACAGCCTTGTTGAACTCTTCCTCGTCCTCTATGCTGAGAAATTCCGCACAATCCTCTCCCTCTTCGACGTATTCAAAGAGGATTACCTCGCTTTCGCTGCCGTCATAGGTTTTGGGCATTAAGGCAATGTATTCCTTTTGGGGATAGTCCACCATATCGAAAATGCAAAGCACTTCACATTCCGCATTTTCGCCGTTTTCAAGGGTAATATTCACAACAGGCATTGGTGTTTCGTTTTCGAACTGCATATAATTCCTCGCATTTTTGTTTAAGAATAACACGGTATTGCGCCTTTGTCAAGTTATACCTTATTATAATGGAGCTTATTCCTCCGCTTTATCCCCCGAAAGAGCGATTTCCGCCTTGAGATATTCGGCAAAGCTGTTCTCGTATTTGCTGAAGGAGTGACCCTTTGGATAAATAATCACATCGTGATTTATTTCCGAGGCAATAGAGCAGCTTTTCAGCACAAGCCCGTGCTGTTCAAGGAAATCGGGCGCAATGGGCGAAACCCACATAAAGGTATCGGGCACACGCTGAAGCATATCAAGCTGACTGCCTCTGTCGAAAATGTATATGGACTTTGCCGGGGCTTCAATCTGCGTATTCCGCTTTATTTTGGAAACGGAAATACCTTTAAGATCATAATCCCCGTTGCATACCTCGGTGTATTCCGAAAGCAGGTGATAAGGAATGTCGTCATATTTTGCAAGAGGGTGATTTTTTGACATAAGCAGGCGCATTTCAAAGTTATAAAGCGGCTTGCTGTCAAGATCCTTTTCGCTTAACAGCGCCATAAAATAGTCCCTGTACATCTCCTGAAAGCGTATTACCGCAATGTCCGATTCTCCGCCTGCAACGTCGTTTATGGCGGTTATTGCGTCGCTTTCACGGAAGTATATTTTCATACGCTCGTCCCTGTTAAGACTGCCGAGAAATTTTGTAAAAGCAACAGAACAGTATGTGGCTCTGGGAATGGTTATGCTAAGCCGCAGACTGTTGCTGTTGGGCTTGAAAATGCTTTCAATCTCGTCAATCTGTGACAGCAGCTTTTTTGCGTATTCAAGGAACTCCCTTCCCTTCTGGGTAGGCTCGACGCCTTTTGTTGTGCGCTTGAAAACAGCAAAGCCCATTTCCTCCTCAAGCTCCTTTATTGCCTTGCTTAAGTTGGGCTGACCCATGTAAAGATTCTGCGCCGCTTTGGTGATAGAGCCTGTTTTTTCAACCTCGGCTATGTATTTCAGATGTGTGAGGTTCATTTCTTTGCCTCCTTTTATATCGATATATTTTTATCGTATCATATATTTAACGATATATTTATCATATATATTATACATTACCCATTTTGATTTGACAATGTTATAATATAGATAAAGCAGGAAAAGCAAAAATATTGTTAAAAGTAAACAAACAATATTCCCTGCACAAAAAAATTTTTACCTATTATTATATCAAATACATAAGCAGGAGGAACTTAAAATGGCACGTTTTACTTTACCGAGAGATGTTTATTACGGCAAGGGCAGCCTTGAAACCTTAAAGACTCTCAAGGGCAAAAAGGCAATTATCGTTGTAGGCGGCGGCTCTATGAAGCGCTTTGGCTTTTTAGACAAGGTTATAGGCTACCTCAAGGAAGCTAATATTGAGGTTGAGCTTTTCGAAAACGTTGAGCCCGATCCGTCCGTTGAAACAGTTATGCGCGGCGCAGAGGCTATGAGAAAATTCCAGCCTGACTGGATCATCGCAATGGGCGGCGGTTCGCCGATTGACGCTGCAAAGGCAATGTGGGCGTTCTACGAATACCCCGACGTAACCTTTGACGACCTTATTATTCCTTTCAACTTCCCCGAGCTTCGTCAGAAGGCACGCTTCCTTGCTATCCCCTCAACTTCCGGTACAGCAACAGAAGTTACCGCTTTCTCCGTAATCACAGACTACTCAAAGGGAATCAAGTATCCTCTTGCCGACTTCAACATTACACCTGATGTTGCAATCGTTGACCCAGAGCTTGCTGAAACAATGCCTGCAAAGCTTACCGCTCACACAGGTATGGACGCTCTGACACACGCTATTGAAGCTTACGTTTCCACATTGAACGGACCCTTCACAGACCCACTTGCATTAAAGGCAATCGAAATGGTATTCGACTATCTGCCTTCTTCCTACAACGGAAACACAGAAGCAAGAGAGCATATGCACTACGCACAGTGCCTTGCAGGTATGGCGTTCTCCAACGCTCTCCTCGGTATCGTTCACTCGCTGGCTCACAAGACAGGCGCTGCATTCTCAACAGGTCACATTCCTCACGGCTGCGCTAACGCAATCTACCTCCCATACGTTATCAAGTACAACTCAAAGAACGCTATGCACAGATATGCTGAAATTGCTCGCTATGTTGGCTTACAGGGCAATTCCGACAAGGCTCTTACAGATTCTCTCTGCGCTAAGATTGACGAATTCAACGTTAAGCTCGGTATTCCTAAGACACTTAAGGACTTTGGAATCAACGAGGAAGAATTCCTTGAAAAGGTTGATACAATTGCCGCAAACGCTGTTGCAGACGCTTGCACAGGCTCTAACCCACGTCCCATTACTCCCGCCGAAATGTCAAAGCTGCTTAACTGCATCTACTACGGCAAGGAAATTGATTTCTGATAGCTTTTTACTAAACTGCCAAGTTGTTTTAATCCGCATTCCCAACCTCCCACGGAATGCGGATTATTTTTATAGCAAGCAAAATAAACAATATTTATCCATAGTTACCCTTGACATTTGTATAAAATAAATGTATAATAAATATAGATATAAGTATTATCTTCAACCGGGAGAAATGTTGAAATGAAGAAAATCAGGAAAACAAAAAACAAGGCAATAACACCTAAAAAAATAACCAATAAGGCAAGTAAAAAGCCCATTAAAAGCATAACCGGTAGCACAGGCAAGAAAAAAAGCAAGCAGCTGGGCAAAAGAATTGTCAGCGTAAGCTCCTTCTTTATCCTGCTTACGGGTCTTGTTGCTGCGGTATATTCTCTTATCTCGTCCTTAAACACCGCAAACGATATTTCAATATCTCTTGCAAATTCGTCCTATCAGGTGCTCAATTACAAGGTAACCTCGACGATTGAGCAGGCGTCAATTTACTCGAGAAATATCTGCGAGAACGCCGAACTGAAAAAAGCCGCAATTGATAGAGAAGCGGAAACAATGTACACCCTGCTTAACCGCAATTACCGTGACGCAGAGCTTATCCTCATAACGGACACAGACGGCAATGTTATCGGCTCGTCTGCCGATAAAGCCCCCGATTTGCCCAATATGTACAACGAAGCCCCAGTGCAGCTTGCTCTTAAGGGACAGAATTTCAACGGCTTGTACAACCTGCTTGGAAACGGACTTTGCGCAGTTGCCTCAGCGTCCTTTGTTGATATGTCAAATACCCCATTCGGTACGGTTATCTATGCGGCAGCTCTTACAGACGAAGGCTTTGTGGATACACTGAAAGCACTTACCAACTGCGAATACACCATTTTTGAGGGCGACACACGCATAAATACCACGTTTTTTGTAAACGAAGAACGTGAAATAGGCACAACAATGAGCGACAATGTCAGAGCGGCGCTTTATGAAGGAACAGGTACTCTCGTTACTCAGACAACCCTTTACGGCGAACCATACATGGGTGTTTACGTTGCCTACGAAAACTCCGACGGAACAAAGAACGGCGCACTTTTCTGCGGCTACAATGTCAGCGATATTTACAGCAGCACCTTCCTGCATAGTATGATCACTCTCGGCATAGCAGTTGTGCTTGGCGTTGTCTGCGTATTTGCACTCCGCAGATTTATCGGCTGCGTCCTCAACAAGCCTATGAAGAATATAGTTGTAGCAGCAAACAGCATTGCAGACGGCAAAATCGACGACGAGGTTTACGGCAAGCTTAAGAGCGCCGAATCCGACAACGAAATCGGTATGATAGCCGCCGCAATCGAAAATGCAATCAAGTCCATTATGGCGGTTGAAAAAGACGCACAGATGCTCAACGACGCTATTGAAAGATACGACCTTACGGTGCGTTCCGAGGAGGAAAATCACAGCGGTGTTTACCGTGTAATCGTACATACAATCAACGACCTGTTCGGTCAGCTTACCGAAATTATCAAGAATATCCAGAGCGTTTCTGCAAATATTGACGGCAGCGCAGTTCAGGTTTCACAGGCAGCTCAGACCCTTGCAGACGGCGCAACCACCCAGGCAAGCTCCTCCGAAGAGCTTGCGGCAAATATTGCCGACGTTTACAGCGAGGTCAAGAACACCGCTAACCACGCAGGAGAAGCAAACACCTATTCCACCGAAGCGGAAACCGAGGTTCAGGAAAGCAGCAAGTGCATGAGCCAGCTTGTTACAGCTATGGACGAAATTGCAACAAGCTCCGGCAAGATTCAGAAGATTATCAAGACAATCGAGGATATTGCATTCCAGACCAATATTCTCTCCCTCAACGCAGCGGTAGAAGCTGCAAGAGCAGGCGAAGCGGGCAAGGGCTTTGCGGTAGTTGCGGACGAGGTAAGAAACCTTGCAAACAAGAGTGCAGAGGCAGTAAAGAGCACCACCGCTCTTATTGCAGACTCCGTAGCTGCAATTGAAAACGGAAACCGGCTTGTTCAGGATACGGACAAATCCTTGCAGAATGTTATTGAAAAGACGGACGGCGTAAACAAGCTGGTTGAAAAAATCGCAGAAGCTACACGCAATCAGAGCCTTGCGATTGAGCAGATCAACATAGGCGTTGAGCAGATTTCAAACGTTGTTCAGTCCACCTCGGCTACCGCAGAGGAAACAGCCGCTTCCAGCGCAGAGCTTGCAAACCAATCGGATATGCTGAAAAAGCTGGTTGAAAAGTACAAGATTGATTAAGCGGCGGCTTGTAAATTACATAACAATAAATGCTCTCACAGTAAAGCTGTGAGAGCATTTCATTCTGTCGAAAAACGTGCCAAGAGTGAAATTGCTAAGCAATAGTACATAACGCCTTTATATTGGGAGATTTCGGCTTCTGCGGAAGCCGACTGCGAGGAATTTGGCAAGCCAAATTCCTCAT